>JAFEEZ010000165.1 GCA_018240825.1 Pseudomonadota bacterium
GCATAGCGCGGAGGACGAGGCGAGGAATCCGGTCTGACGCTGGTCGGCGCTGGCGCTGGGCGTGTCGATCCTGCCGCTCGCAATAATCGCGGCGCTGGCGATGGGACTCAGGCTCAATCAGTATGGACTGACTCCCGATCGGCTGTGGGGCCTCGTCTGCGTGATATTCGCGGTCGGCTATGGCCTGGTCTATTTCGTCGCGGTGGTGCGCAAGCGGCAGGACTGGGCGCCGCTGATCCGCCGCGGCAATATCCGGCTGGCGTTTGCGACAATGGCTGCCGCGCTGCTGCTGGCGACGCCGCTGCTCGGGTTCAACGCGATCTCGGCGCGCGATCAGGTAGCGCGGCTCAAGTCGGGCAAGGTGACGGTCGACAAGTTCGACTGGGCGGCGCTGGCGTTCGATTTCGGTGAGCCGGGGAGGCGGGCGCTGGCCGAACTGGGACGTTCGGGCAATTCGGCCATCGCCCAGCGCGCGGTTGAAGTGGCGAAGGCCGGCGGGCGCTACGACGTCGCAGATTTGGTGCGGACGCGCCTCAACGTCGAAACGCTCGATTCTAAGCTTCGCGTCCTGCCAGTTCCGGTCGCATTGCCCGATGGATTACGATCAGCGGTGTCGGGCTATGAAGGGTGCGGCGGAACGACGCTTTGTGTGGTTCTGTACAGGGCCGGTTCCAACGAGGCGTGGGTGCTGCAGCGAGGGTGCTTTGCCGTTCCGGCCGCCGCCGAGCCGAGCAAACGAGACGAACGGGAAGCAATGGTCGTTGCAGCCGGGGATTACATCGGCTGCTCTCCACAACGTTATGCACTAGCCGACGGCAAGTGGTCTCAGCCGTCGCAGATGTCGTGGAAACCAGCCGACGCGGCCGTCGAACCTTCCCGCAAGGCTGCGCTGAACGCGGGTAGGGTCGAGGTCCGCACCGTCCCGCGCCGCCAGCTATTCATCGGCGACGAGCCGGTCGGCGATCCGTTCGAATAGGTTGCGCCGCGGCGGGCGCGTCTGCTAGCCGCGCCGCCATGTCCGTAGACGCCGCAACCGTGAAGAAGATCGCGAGCCTCGCCCGCATTGCGATCACCGACGAGGAGGTCGCGAAGATCGCGCCCGAGCTCGACAACATCCTGGGCTGGATCGAGCAGCTGGGCGAGGTCGACACATCGGGCGTCGCGCCGATGACCGCGGTGATCCCCAATCACCTTCGCTTGCGCGACGATGTCGTGAACGCCGATCCCCTGACCGGCGGCGGCAAGCGCGACGCGATACTGGCGAACGCGCCGCAGGCCGAGCACGGGTTTTTTACGGTTCCCAAGGTGATTGAATAGTGGCGGCCATCCCAACCTCCGTTCGCACTGAGCTTGTCGAAGTGCGCGCTCCCAGCCGTGCTTCGACAAGCCCAGCACGAAGGGGGGAGTTTAAGCGTGGCTGACCTCACCGACCTCGGCGTCGCCGCCATCCGCGATGGAGTGCGCGCGGGCACATTCTCCGCGACCGAGGTGGCGGAGGCGTTCAACGCGCAGGTCGCCAGGGCGAAGACCCTCAACGCCTTCCTGGTCGAAACCCCGGAGCACGCGCTCGCCGCCGCCAGGGCCGCGGACGATGCTCGCGCCAGGGGTGAGGAACTCAAGCCGCTTGCAGGCGTGCCGATTGGCATGAAGGACCTGTTCTGCACCAAGGGCGTGGCCTCGACCGCGGCGAGCCACATCCTCGAAGGTTTCAAACCCGAATACGAATCGACCGTCTCGCAGAATCTATGGGACGCGGGCGCGGGCATGCTGGGCAAGCTCAACATGGATCAGTTCGCGATGGGATCGTCGAACGAGACCTCGTATTTCGGCAACGTGATCTCGCCCTGGCGGCGCAGCGACGGCGGCAATGCGCCGCTGGCCCCCGGCGGATCGTCGGGCGGCAGTTCCGCGGCGATCGCGGCACGGCTCTGCCCGGCGGCGACCGGCACCGACACCGGCGGCTCGATCCGCCAGCCCGCCGCGTTCACCGGCATTTCGGGCATCAAGCCGACCTATGGCCGCTGCTCGCGCTGGGGCGTGGTGGCGTTCGCTTCCAGTCTCGATCAGGCCGGGCCGATGGCGCGCGACGTGCGCGATTGCGCGATCATGCTCGAGGCGATGGCCGGGTTCGACGCGAAGGATTCGACCAGCCTCCAGCTCGACGTGCCCAAGTGGGAAGCAGGGCTCAACGCCAGCCTGGCCGGCAAGCGGATCGGCATCCCGAAGGAATATCGCGTCGACAACATGCCGCCGGAGATCGAAGCGCTGTGGCAGCAGGGCATCCAATGGGTGAAGGATGCGGGCGCCGAGGTTGTAGAGGTGTCGTTGCCGCACACCAAATATGCGTTGCCGGCCTATTACATCATCGCGCCCGCCGAGGCGTCGTCGAACCTCGCGCGCTATGACGGTGTGCGCTATGGCCTGCGCGAGCTGCCCGACGGCGCGAACCTGCAGGACATGTACGCCGCCACCCGCGCCGAAGGCTTCGGCGCCGAGGTGAAGCGCCGCATCCTGATCGGCACTTATGTTTTGTCGGCAGGATTTTACGATGCGTATTTCACACAGGCTTCGAAGGTTCGCGCGCTGATCGCCCGCGATTTCCACGAGGCGTGGAAGTCGTGCGACCTGCTTCTTACCCCGACGGCGCCCTCGGCGGCGTTCGCGCTGGGAGAGAAGTCGGCCGATCCGATCGCGATGTACCTCAACGACGTCTTCACGGTGCCGTCGAGCCTCGCCGGGCTGCCGGCGATGTCGGTGCCGGGCGGGCTGGACAAGGACGGCTTGCCGCAGGGCCTGCAGGTGATCGGGAAGGCGCTCGACGAGCAGGGTGTGCTGAACGCGTGTCTCGCGATCGAGGAGCGGGCGGGGTTCACGGCGCGGCCCGATCAGTGGTGGTAGGTCGGCGAAGCGAAATAGCTTTGCTATTTCGTCGTCTTGACGGCGAGCCCGGCCAGGATCGCGCAGCGATGACTGACGACGCGGCTTTGCCGCGGCGGGGTTTGAGCTTGAAATGTAGGATTTCGTTTAGAGCGTTCCGCCGCTCTTTGATATCGTTAGCGCCAACCAATTCGCCGCCGCTCACGATCATTCGGCGCCGCGAATTATCGTCGCTAGTGTGACCCTGTGTGACCTTAGCACTCAACCGCCGCTACGTTCAACCGACTCCAAGATCCGCGCCCCAGCCATGAACACCGCGATCGGGCAGACCGCGAACAGCATCCAGCCGCCATAACCCGGATATTGCTGGAGATAATGAACCCCGCGCTCGACCGCACCGAGGCCGAGGCCGTAGATGATCAGGAACGCTTCGAACTTGGTCTTGATGACGAACAGCCGGGCGAACTTGGTCCACATGCCCGCGATTCACGCATAACCCGTGCCAATGGCGCAAAAACGTCATTCCGGCTTAACGAACATGGTTACGTGTAAATTAATTCGACGATATCGAGTTCGTTGAGGAGAGCGTTACGGGCGACGCGTATGCGCTCGATCAACCTCGGATCGCCGATCTGATCGATCGCGATCTGTTCGGGCCAGTGCGCCTGGATTACCGCCGCGATGCGATCGAGCTTGGCGTCGTCGACCAGGAAGCGCGGATCGACCACCGCCGGATCGGCGATGACGCGCAGACGGAGGCACGCCGGCCCGCCGCCGTTGCGCATCGACTGGCGAACATCGACGACCTCGACCCGGCGGATCGGGCCGTTGCCGGCGATCATGTCCTGCAACCACGCCCAGACCGATGGCGTATCGCGCGCTTCGCCGGGGACGATCAACGCCATGGTCGCGTCGGGCAACGTCACGAGTTGCGCGTTGAACAGATAGGACGCGATCGCATCGGCCAGGCTGACACGGTCGGCGGGGACTTCGACGATCTCCGCCCAGGGCGCAACGCGAGCGATGTCGGCATGGAGCCAGCCCCTGTCCTCGAACGCCAGTTCGTGCGCGAACAGTACGCGTTCGTTGGCGACCGCGACGACGTCGTTGTGAAACGCGCCCGCGGCGATCGCGGCGACCGATTGCTGCGCAAAGATCGTCCGGGCCGGATCGAGCCGGTGCGCGCGTGCGACGGCCGCCGACGCTTCGCGGCGCTGGCGCGCGGGAAACGGGCCGCCGCTCTCGCCATAAACGAAGATCTCGACGCCGGGCGCGCCGTGATGCTCGGCGAGGCGCATGTGATTGGCGGCGCCTTCGTCGCCGAACGGGGCGGGGACGGGCTCGTGCACGGCAAAAGCCGGGTCGGCGAAAGCGAGGCGAAGCTGCGCCAGCGTTTCGGGCCATTCGTGGCTTCGGTGCGCCATCGTGACGAGGTTGGCGACGGTCAGATGGCACTTGCCGTCGGCTGCGTCGGGGGCGGGCGACACGGTCGCTGCATTCGCCGCCCACATCGGCGAGGCGGACAGGGCCTGCGCCCTGAGGTGGGGCGGGGCGTCGGCGTAGCTGGTCGACAGGCTCGCGAGCCAGCGACTATCGGGCCGATCGTGCGGCAGCAGGATTCCTTGCGTCAGGCCGAGGGCTAGGTTCGCGCGCATCTTCGCCACTCCCTCCAGCGCCGCGTCGCGCGGGCGTGACGTCATGCCTGCATTCGACGTCGCGGCCAGATTCCCAGGGCTCAGGCCGGCATAATTGTGGCTCGGCCCGACGATGCCGTCGAAGTTGATTTCGACCAGCATTACGCGCGGCCGATATGGGTGATTTCGCTGCCCTCACCGACGCCGAGCGCCGCCGCCGCCGCGCGGTCGATCACCACGCCGCCGCCTGCCTCACGCAGCCTGGCGAACGCGCAGCGGAACCCGCTGAGGCGCCCGGTCGCCGCCAGCACGCGATCGCCGCCATCGTCGTCCGTTGCAACCACCGTCGCAGTCTTCGCCTCGGCGATGCTCTTCACCCTATCGGTCCGCGCGGTCATGGTCGGCCCGCCGTCGAAGATGTCGATATATTTCTCGAACGCGAACCCTTCGCTCTCCAGCATCCGCATCGCCGCGCGGCCGGACGGATGGGGCAGGCCGATGACGCTGCGCGCGCTTTCGGTCAGCATCGCGACGTAGATGGGATGCTTGGGGAACAGATCGGCGATGAACTGGTGGCCATGCGTCGCATTGAAGCGGTCGGCATCCTGAAAGTTCA
>JAFEEZ010000166.1 GCA_018240825.1 Pseudomonadota bacterium
CCGAGAGGATCTCGGGGAAGTCCGAGGTGGAATGCAGCGCGCGCGTTGCCACCTCGTCGCGCGACAGGCCCCGCGTGTTGATCCCGGCATTGCCGAGGCTTTCGCGGGCCAGTTCCAGCAGCGTCATGCCGCGATACTGGCGAGCCGCGTCTTCCAGCTGGAACAGCGTCGGGCTGTAGCGGTGCAGGAGCGCGTTCGCCACCGCGTCGCGGCGGGTGATGCGCTCGTCGCCGCCGCCAAGGGGGACCGAGACATGCGGGAAGGTCCGGGTCTCGTCGGATTTCACGGCGACCTGGTCGAGGATCAGGCGGCGGGACTCGTCCACGCTGACGCCGCGCTTGACCAGATCCTCGGCGAAGCCGCGCTCGAGGTTCAGCCGCCCGGCCAGATCGTAGATGGTGGAGACGCGGTCGCGCTCGGCCTCGCGGGCACGGGTCGCGACGGCTTCGGTGTCGGGCGCAGCCGCTTTCGGCTCGGTCATGGGTGTGTCCTCGGTTTCGACCGGCTCGGTCGGCTGGGTGGTGGCGGGGGTCGCGGCGTCGCTCGCCGGGGTCTGGGTCTTGTCCGTCATCGGGATCGGTCCTTTCGTGTTGGAAGGGGCGTCCCGGCGGTGAAGGACGCAGTCGTGAAGGGGATGCTGGGCGCGGAAGCCCGCGGCGGGGTCAGCGCCGACCGGCACGGCCGAGATCTCGAACGGGGTCCAGTCGACTGCCCGCCACAGTTCGCGGGCGGCTTCCGGTTTCGAGACCTCGAAGCGGTGGACCTGGTAGCCGATCGAGACCGCCCGGATGTGCCCGGCCTGGATGTCGCGCCAGATCGGCTCGACGTCGGCGCGTTCGCTGATCCGCACCAAGGCGATGCCCCGGCCGTTCTCGATCCGGGCCGAACCCGGCACGACCGAGCCGATGACGGCATCGAGCGTGTCGAGCTCGTGCACCTTCAGGAAAGGCGCGCCCGCGTTCAGCCGGTCGAGCCGCACATGGGCGGGATCGAGGCTCAGTTCCTCGTCATAGGGCTCGCCGAAGAAGGTCGCGCGGCGGACGCGGGCCCCGGCCGACCAGACCACCTCGACGGTGCGGCTGTCGGCATCGGCCGTATTCGGCGCAAGCTCCGCCGACCGGCGCATGGCCGGCAGTTCGATCATCGTGTCCATGGGTCAGTCCTGTTGGGCGGCTTCGGGTTGCGCCGGGTCGTTTTCGGGTTCGGCGGCTGGATCGCTGGCTGGGTCACTCGTTTGCGCGTTGCCGGTTTTCGTGACGCGGCGCGGATCGCTGTCGAGCACCAGCCCCAGCGCGTCGAGCTTGGCGTTGGTCGCGGCGATCTCGGCCAGCACCGCGTCGGGGTTGCGCCCCTGCCGGGCGATGGCCTGCGCCAGCGTCATGGTGCCCGAACGGATCGCCAGAAGGTCCGCCATCGCGTCCTTCTGGGGATCGACGGCCTCGAACTTCGGCGGTTGCCATTCGACCGGCACATCGGATGTCGGGATCTGGCCCGCAGCCCATGCGGCTTCCGTGAACCAGCGCCAGACCGGCGCACAGAACATCGGGATGAACAACTGCCACTGCACGGCGTCGATCTGGCGGCGGAACTCGACGAGGCCCGCCCGGATCGAGGAATAGTTGACCTGGCTGAGATCGCCGGTCAGCAGCTCGTAAGGCACCCGGAACCCGGCCGAGATCGTGTGCAGGCTCGCCCGTTTGTATTCGCCATAGCCGCCCGTGGCAGTGGGCTGGTTGAAGCGGATGTCCTTGCCGCCGCGCGCATAGGCGATCAGCCCGGGCTCGAACTGCTCCACCCGATTGCCGTCGGCGTCGACCACGGACGGCGCGATGCCCTGCTGCGCCTCGTCGTCGCCGAAGACGATGGCGGTGACGCAGGCCTCGGTCTTCTTGCGGACCAGTTCCGCCACCTCGTAATCGTCGAGATCGCGCAAGGACCGGATCACCGGCGCGCCCCAGGGAACGCCGCGCGCCTGCGTGCGCTGCTTCTCATAGACATGGGCGATCTCGGTCGCTGGGACCGAGCGCGATCCAAGTCCGCCGTTCAGCGCGCCCCAGGCATCGCCGGGGTGCTCGGCATGCAGCCAGTAGGCCCGGCGCTTGCCGACCGGGTCGAACTCGATACCCTGCACCAGCCGCCCCGCGCCGAGGGCACCGGATTTGGTGGCGTCGAGGAAGTCGGCCTCCAGCACCTGCAGTTGCAGCGGCACCGACAGGCCATCGCTCGCCCGGCGCAGGCGGCGGCGCACCAGGACTTCGCCCGCCTCGACCATCTCGCGGCAGATCAGGGTCTGCAGCCCGTAGAAGTCGAGCTGGCCGTCGGCGTCACAATCCGCTGTCCAGCGCTCGAAAAGATCATTGACCTTCCGGTCCAGCGTGTCGTCGCCACTGGCGGCGCGCGGCATGATGCCCGCACCGATGATGTTGTTCACTAGTACCGCCAGGGCCTTGGCCGCATGCGGGTTGTTGCGGACCAGATCCCGCATCCGGTCGCGCAGCAGCGCCCCGGCCACACCGATCTCGGTGTCGGCGGAGGACCCCGGCGCCCGCCAGCCCTCTGTCCGTCGACCTTTCGCCGCCCCGTCATAGCCGCGCGTCAGGGTCTCGAACGCCTGACGGGCCAGCACGCGCCTCGCGGCGGCCCGAGGGGCGACGGAGGCAATGGCCCTGTCGAACCAGTTGGCCGACATCACCAGTCCCCGCGCGAGAAGCCCGCGAGCCCGGCCACAGGCAGCGGTCGGCTGACGCACGCAATGGCGCGCTCGATGGTGCGGATCCGCGCCAGCAGATCCTCAGCCGAGCCGTAGTCGACGGACTTGCCGTCATAGCTGACTCGAGTCGTGCCGCTGGCATAGGCCCGGCGCAGCGCCGACAACTCGGTTTCCGTCCAGTCGGTCATGTTCAGAACCATCCCTCCCGCCGCCCGAGCCAGTCGGAGCGGCGCTTGCCCTGCGGGGCCTGTCCCGGCCGGTTGATCTGACCTGCGGGATCGGTGTCGGTGGGGGCGGCCCCGAGCTGATCCTCGAGGTCGCGCCATTTCTCGTCGGGCCAGCGATCCGCGCCCGCGATCCAGGCGGCGGCGCGGGCATATACCCGGCAGTCCAGCGCCTCGTTGCGCTCGCGCAGCTTCTGCCATTCCAGTCGGGCGAAGCCGCGCTTGGTGCGCACCGTCACCAGCTGTTCGGCGACGAACTGCTTCAGCCATTCGTTCTCGACCCAGTGTGGCAGATGCACCGAGCCGGGCGGGAATGCCGCCCCGTCGGCCATGTCCTCATCGGTCGGGCGCGTCAGCCGCAGGAAGCGGTAGGTTTCGGCCTTGAAGGTCGACACCGCCACGGTCCAGAGCCGCGCCCCGCGCCGCAGCCGCTTCCCGCCCTCGGTCGCATCGACGAAGGTCGGCCCCGACACCGGGCTCGAGCGGTTGAACCCCTCGACGCCCTTGACCGGAGACACCTGCGCGAACCCCTGCGCCCGCGACCAGGAATAGACCGCCGGGGCCTCGTAGCCCGTATCGATGGCGAGCCGGGCGATGCGCAGATGCGCGCCGCGTTCGTGCGGCCAGGACCGATCCAACAGCGCGGTCAGCTCCGACCAGGCGTCATGCCGATCCGGCCCGCCCTCGATCACGACATGATCGACCAGCCAGCTTTCCAGCCCGCGGCCCCCGGCCCAGACATCGCCCTCGATCCGGTCCTTCTGCACGTCGGCCCCGGCGGTCAGGAACAGCCCGCCCGCCGGCACCGTGCCGGATGTCCAGCGCTCGCGCCGGTCGTAGAGCCGCTGCCAGTCGGGGGCTTCCCCGGTCTCGACCCAAGTCTCGCCGAGGATCGTGTTGCGGAACGCCTTGATCGCCTCGTCCGACCCCTGTGCCGCGTCCCAGGCCCGCACGATCCGCTCCCAGCTCAGCCAGCCGATAGGCGAATAGAGCGCCGAGAGGTGATACCCGACCGTGGTCGGATCGGCGGCGACGGCGGTCGCCCGCCATGCGCCGCCCTCCAGCATCGCCGTCTTGTGGTGTTCCGCGATGGGCTGCTCGCAGCCCTCGCAGTGATATTCCGCCGTCTCCGGGCGGCCCTTCTGCCAGCGCAGCCGGTCGAATTTCAGCCACTGCATCGCGCCGCAGTGAGGGCACGGCACGAAGAACCGGCGCTGGTCGCTCGCATCGTATTCCCGCTCGATCCGGCTCAGCCCACGGATCGTCGGCGTCGAGACCAGGAAGACCTTGCGCCGGTGGGCGAAGGTCAGCGACCGCGCTTCGGCCAGCGTCACCGGATCGCCTTCCTCGTCGGCCGAGGCTGGATAGGCGTCGACCTCGTCGAGGAAGATGTACCGCGCCGGTGTGGAGCGCAGGCCCACGGCCGAGTTCGCGCCCGTCATGATCAGGATGCCGCCGGCGAATTCCTTCGACAGCATCGTGTTGCCCGCGTCGCGGGACCGGGCCGGTTTGACCCGCTCCCGCAGCTCCGGACTTTCGTCGATCAGCGGATCGATCCGCTGGCGCGAGTTCCGCTTGGCCAGTTCCACCGTTGGCTGGACTGCCAGCATGGGCCCCGGCGCCTGATGGATGGCGAACCCGATCCAGTTGTTGCCCGCCTCGGTCGCGCCGACCTGCGCCGCCTTCATGAACACGATCCGCTGCGTGGGATCGCCGGGCGACAGCCGGTCCATGATCTCGCGCATGTAGGGCGTGCGGACGGTGCGGTATCGCCCGGGTTCGGCCGAGGCGCGGCCCGAGAGCATCCGGTGCCGGTCCGCCCACTCCGAGACGGTCAGGTCCGGGTCGGGCCGCAGCCCGCTGCCCCAGGCGCGGAGGATCTCGCCCGCGCCGTCGAAGTCCGTCAGGCCATCGCCGCTCTCATCGGAAGTCGGGCCGGACCTCGGCGAGTTCGTCGAGGTGGGCGCGTACATGTTTCTCCAGGACCTTCTGCATCGCGGCTGGCTCCAATGCGATCTGCTGACCCGTCGCGTCGCTGGATGCCGCGGAGAGCTCGGCCGCCATCAGCGCCGCCGCGCGCGCGGGCCAGTTCACCCATGCGTCCCGTTCCTCCCGCGCCAGCCGGAACACCAGCGCCAGCGCGCGGGCCCGCTCGATCAACTCCGTCTTCAGCTTCTGGAGCCGGATGCGCCGCTCTTGCGCCTTCAGCACCTCGTTCGCGGTCTTGGCTTGCAGAAAGGTCGTGCCGCCCCCGACCGCTGGGACCGCCAGACCCTGTTCGCGGAGCGTGTCGCCTACCGCCGCCACCGCCGCCTCGGGGACAGGCTTCAGCTTCGGTTCGGGCGGCTTTCGGGTCTTGGACGGATCGGTGGTTTCCGCCCGCCGTGCGTCGCTGGCGGCCGCGTTGATGCTGCCGTCCGGATAGAGAACCAAGCGCTCGCCGGCCTTCGCCTTCTGAATCGCGCCGCGCGACAGCCCGACATGGGCGGCGTACTGGCGCTCGCTCATGCCCTGCATTGGTCACTCCGATTATCATTCAGATTCATGTACTTATCGAGTTGATAAGCATCGCGGACAGAGCGAACGTCACTTCAACGAAGCGATGCAACTCGACCCAAGGAGCCACCAGAATGACCCGCCGCGCCACTGACAATTCCAAGGCCCTCGACGCCTTCATCGCCGCGAAGTCCGAG
>JAFEEZ010000167.1 GCA_018240825.1 Pseudomonadota bacterium
CACGGCAGCAGCTCGTAGGCCGGGAGCGACAAGAACTCATCGAACGTCGCACTCTTCGACATGCGCATGAAGAGCTCCGTCGCCGCCGGGAAGTGTCCGCTGTCGTAGCGCGCGTCGCCGTACTCGGCGCGGATTTGCCGCAGCTCGTCGGCCAGCAGCTGGTCGTAAAGCTCTGCGGTGATCTTGCGGCCATCCTGGAGCTTCGCGCCGTAGCGCAGCCACTGCCAGAGCTGAGAGCGGGAGATTTCCGAGGTCGCGAGATCTTCCATCAGGTTGTGGATCGGCTCGGCGCCCGAGCCACCGAGCCAAGCTTCGAGGTAGCGTACGCCGACGTGCAGGTTCCACCGCACGCCGTCTTCCGTGATGGGCCCGGTGAGCGGTGCGAGCAGGTCGGCGGCGGTGATCTTCACGTCGTGCATGCGGTGCAGCTGGTTGGGGCCGGGCATGTACTTCGCAAAGGCCTCCAGCGCGGTGGCCACGAGGCCCGGGTGGGCGACCCAGGTGCCGTCGAAGCCGTCGGAAGCCTCGCGCTCCTTGTCAGCGCGAACCTTCGCGAGCGCGGCGTCGTTGGCGGCGGGGTTGTTCTTGATCGGGATCTGCGCCGCCATGCCGCCCATGGCGTACGCGCCATGGCGGTGGCAGATATTGATCACGTGCAGGCAGTACGCGCGCAGGAAAGGCACCGTCATCGTGATCAAAGTCCGGTCGGGGAAGAGGTACTCCGGCCGGTTGCGGAATTTCTTCACGAAGCTGAACATGTAGTCCCAGCGCCCGCAGTTCAGGCCCGAGACATGTTCGCGCAGCTCGTACAAAATCTCCTCGGCCTCGATCGCGCCGAGGATCGTCTCGATCAGCACCGTCGCGCGCACCGTGCCGCGCGGCAGGCCGAGCGCGGTCTGCGCGTGAATGAAGACGTCGTTCCACAGTCGCGCCTCCAGGTGGCTCTCCATCTTCGGCAGGTAGAAATACGGGCCGCTGCCGCGCGCGATGAGCGCCTTGGCGTTGTGAAAAAAGTACAGGCCCCAGTCGAAGAGCGACGCCGAGAGGCGCTTCCCGCCGAGCAGCACGTGCTTCTCCTCCATGTGCCAGCCGCGCGGGCGGGCGATGATCGTGGCGATCTTTTCCTTGAGGGCGTACTTTTTCCCCTCGGGGCTCTCGAAAGTGATGGTGCGCCGCGCGGCGTCGCGCATGTTGATCTGACCCTCGATCACGTTTTCCCACGTCGGCGAATTGGCGTCCTCGAAGTCCGCCATCCAGCACTGCGCGCCGGAGTTGAGGGCGTTGATCGCCATCTTGCGATCCACCGGGCCGGTGATCTCGGTGCGGCGGTCCACGAGGTCAGGCGGCGGGGGCGGCACCTGCCAGCTGCCGCCGCGGATCGACGCCGTCTCCGGCAAAAAGTCCGGCATCTTCCCCGCGTCGATCTCCGCCTGGCGCTCGACCCGGCGGGCGAGCAACTGCTCGCGGCGCGGGTTGAACTTCGCGCACAGTTCGGCGACGAAGGCGCAGGCTTCAGGAGTCAGTATCTCCGCATAGCGCGGGTTCAGCTCCCCGGTGATTTCAAGGCCCGAAACAACAGGATTCCGCATGCCCGGAGTTAAGCGCCTCGCGTGCCAACATCCAAGCTTCAATGAACCGCCCCGCCTTGGGGCTTGGATGTTGCCGCCCGGCCCTGCACACTCCCGCCCAATATGAGCCAGGAAAATTTCATGCGCGAAGCCATCAAGGAAGCCGAGGCCGGCATGCGCGGCGGGCGCGGCGGTCCCTTCGGCTGCGTCATCGTGCGCAAGGGCGAGGTCATCGCCCGCGGCAACAACCGCGTCACCTCCACCAACGACCCGACGGCTCACGCCGAGGTCACCGCCATCCGCGCGGCCTGCTCCACGCTTAAGACCTTCCAGCTCGCCGACTGCGAGCTCTACACGAGCTGCGAGCCCTGCCCGATGTGCCTCGCCGCGATCTACTGGGCGCGCATCCCGCAGGTGTTTTATGGCAACACCCGCGCCGACGCCGCCGCCATCGGCTTCGACGACGATTTCATTTACCAGCAGATCCCGCTCCCGCCCGACCAGCGCGCCATCGCGATGAAACCGTTCCTGCGCGACGAGTCGCTCGCGACGTTCCAAGCCTGGGCTGCCAAGACCGACAAGGTCCGGTATTAATTAAAAACCTCACGCCTCCAGCAGCGGCGTAAAACCCCACTGCGCCGCGGAGAATAACCCGCGGTCGCTCAGCTTCAGGTCGGGGATCACCAGCAGCGCCATGAACGCGAGGGTCATGAACGGCGCATCGAGCTTCGAGCCGAGTCGCTTCGCCTGCGCATCGAGCGCGGTGTAGCGCCGCGCCACGCTGCGCCCGTCGGCGTCGGACATCAGGCCGGCAATCGGCAACGGCAGCACGCCGCGTTTTCCGGCGCCGACCACGCTGATGCCGCCGCGGTGCGCGATCACGGCGTTGACCGCCGCGGCCAGCGCGGCGTCGTCCACGCCGACGGCGACGATGTTGTGCGAGTCGTGCGCGACCGACGAGGCCAGCGCGCCCGTCTTCAAGCCGAACCCGCGCACAAAGCCCACCGCGACCGGGGCGCGCGGCGCGTAGCGGTTGACCACCGCGATCTTCAACAGGTCGCGCGCCGGGTCGGCCACGGCGTGGCTGGCGACGATCTTCGGGCGCATGCGGCGGCGCCGGGTCACCAGCTGACCGTTGATCGCCTCGATCACGTTGAGCGTCTTCGCCGCGCCGGACACCGGCACCGCGAAATCCGCGGCGGTGCGCGGCTGCGCGCGGAATTTGTTCACCACGCGCGATGGCTGGCGCGGGAGCAGGCTGCGGCCATTCCGCGCGACGAGCTGACCGTCGAGGTAGGTGCGCTGCACCCGGAATTTCTTCCAGCTCTCAACCACGATGAAGTCCGCCGGATCGCCCTCGCGCAGTAGGCCCACCCTCAGTCCGTAGTGTTTTACCGGATTCACCGAGGCGCAGGCCAGCACGTCGAAGCGATCCGCGCCGAGCTTGAGGGCGCGGCGGACGTGGGCGTC
>JAFEEZ010000168.1 GCA_018240825.1 Pseudomonadota bacterium
AAGCGCTCGCCGCGTCGATGACGGAGACGCAGGGCGAGGCGTGAGCGTCGCCGTTCCTCAACGGCTGTGGCTGGTCGGCTGCGGCAACATGGCGGGCGCGATGCTGGAGCGCTGGATCGCGAGCGGCGCGGTCGCGGCGGACGCGGTAGATGTCCTCAACCGCCATGATCGCGATCTGCCGGGAAATGTGCGCCAGGCGCGGTCATTTCCGGACGGTCCACCACCCGACATGGTGATGCTCGGGATGAAGCCGCAGCAACTCGACGAGATCGTTGCGACGCATGGCGCCACGATCGCGAAAGCGCCGCTACTGGTGTCGATCCTTGCCGGAGTCGAGGAAGCCACGCTCGCCGAGCGTCTTCCTGGTCCGGCGATCGTCCGCGCGATGCCCAACTTGCCCGTCGCGCTCGGCAAAGGCGTCGTCGTGCTGCACGCCAAGGCAGCGCCGCTGTCGGCTAAGGACGCTGTCGCCGCGCTAATGGCGCCGCTTGGGCTGGTCGAATGGACCGACGACGAGGCGATGTACGGCGCGATGGGGACGCTCGAAGGGTGCGGTCCGGCATTCCTGTTCCGCTTCATCGACGCGCTGGCGAAAGCCGGGGAGGGGTTGGGGATTCCCGCCGATCAGGCCGCGCGGCTCGCGCTGGCGACGGTCGAGGGCGCGGCTGCGATGGCCGCCTCGGCCGGCGCATCGCCCGCGGCGCTCGCCGATCGCGTCGCCAGCCCGGGCGGATCGACGCGGCAGGGCCTCAATGTGCTCGACCGCGACGGTGCATTGGTGAAGCTGCTGACCGACACGCTCGCCGCCGCCGAGCGCCGCGGCCGCGAAATGGCCGAAGAGGCGAAGCGGTAGGGCCTAGGGGTGTTCGCCCGGCGGCACCGAATTTTCGCGCCACGAGTGGATCCGCGCGCGCTCGGCGTCGGGAATCAGCCCTTCGAGCACCGCCCAGAAGCCGCTGACGGCCTGTTGCCCGGCCCGGGTGGAGGCGGCCGCCATGATGTCGCGGCTGGCGTTGAACAGTTCGTGGTCGAGCGCATAACCCTTGCCGGTCAGCCGCAACAGCCGCTGGCGTCGGTCGCGGTCGCCGACCCGCGCCTGAATCAATCCGCGGCCTTCGAGTTCCGTCAGGACGCGTCCCAGCGATTGTTTCGTCACGCTCAGGATCGCCAGCAGCTCGCTGACCGAAATATCCGGATGACGGCCGATGAAATAGAGTGCGCGATGGTGTGCCCGGCCGATGCTGTTGGCGCCGAGCCGTTCGTCCACCGAACGGACGACGCGGCTGTACGCGAAGAACAGCAACTCGCTGCCGCGGCGGATTTCGTTTTCGCGAAGGAATTGGGCCGAAGCGGTAGGGGTTGCGGCAGACATGTTGACCGATCTGCCACTGTAACGACGCTATCGCAAGCCTTGGACGCACCGATTTTCCCGCGCTATGGGACGGCGGTCATGACCATTGCCACGATCTTCCCCCGCAGCCCAACCGCTACACCGACGCCCGCCGACGCCCGCGCCCAGCGAATGATCGATCCCGGCTTCGGCCGGGTCTTCACCGATCACATGGCGATCGCGCATTACAATGCGGCCGATGGCTGGCATGACCTCGCGATAGCGCCGCGTGCGCCGCTGACCGTCGATCCGGCGTGTGCGGTGCTGCATTATGCGCAGGAGATTTTCGAAGGCCTCAAGGCCTATCGCACCGCCGACGGGGGCGAGGCGCTGTTTCGGCCGGAAGCGAATGCGCGGCGCTTCATCGCGTCGGCGCGGCGGCTGGCGATGCCCGAATTGCCCGAGGAATTGTTCGTCGAATCGTGCCGGGCCCTGGTCCGGAGCGAGATCGACTGGATCCCCTCCAGCGACGGCGGCGCGCTCTATCTGCGTCCGTTCATGATCGCGAGCGAGACGTTTCTCGGCGTCAAACCGTCGTCGGATTACATCTACATCGTGCTCGCCTCGTCGGTCGGCGCCTATTTCAGGGGCGGACCCAAAGCGGTGACGATCTGGGCGTCGGAGAATTACACGCGCGCCGCACCGGGCGGTACGGGGGCGGCGAAGTGCGGCGGCAATTACGCCGCCAGCCTCGCCGCGCAGGCCGAGGCGATCGCCAAGGGGTGCGACCAGGTCGTGTTCCTCGACGCGGTCGAACGCCGTTACATCGAAGAGCTTGGCGGGATGAACGTGTTTTTCGTGTTCGACGACGGATCGATTTCGACGCCGCCGCTCAGCGACACCATCCTCGCCGGTATCACCAGGGACTCATTGATTGCGCTGGCGCGCGATCGCGGCATCACGGTGCGCGAAGAACGCTATTCGCTCGAACAGTGGCGCGCCGACGCCGCAAGCGGGCGGTTGACCGAAGCATTCGCCTGCGGCACCGCCGCGGTTGTGACGCCGATCGGGGCGGTCAAGGCGTCGTCCGGCGACTTCGCCATCGGATCGGGTGGGCCGGGGCAACTGAGCACGTCGCTCCGCGACGCGCTGATCGCGGTGCAGACCGGCGTCGCGCCGGACCCGCACCACTGGCTCGACAAACTCTAAGGGTTGGCAGGCGAAGCGCCGTCGCTATAAGCGCCCGCTTCGCCAATGGTCCCCGCCGCGAGCAAGCGCGCCGGGGCGGACGATATTGGGGCGTCGCCAAGTGGTAAGGCAGCGGCTTTTGGTGCCGCCATTCGCAGGTTCGAATCCTGCCGCCCCAGCCAACCCCGCTCATATCCCCGCAAACGCGAGATGCGCACGACTGAGTGCTCACTCGCCGGTGTGCGGCGGCGGGAAGGTCAGCCGAAAGACGGCTCCCCGTTTGCCGGGCAGAAGGCGAATCTCGCCGCCGTGCGAGCGCATGATTTCTCGGGTGATATGGAGACCCAGGCCGCAGCCGTCACCTGTGCTCCCTCGCGAAAACGGTTCGAACAGACGCGACGTCAAAGACGCCGGGACGCCCGGGCCTTCGTCGATCACATCGATGGTGCGGTCCACCCCGACGGTCGTGATCACCTGGCCGGCGCCGTTGCCGTGGACAAGCGCGTTGTGGATAATATTGCTCACGGCGCGGGCGATCGCGTGCGAATCCCCAATCACGATCACCGGCCGATCGGGCGCCTCCAGCGACAGTTCATAGCCCCGTTCGATGGCCATGGGCGCAAGGTCCGCAACGACTTCGCGGGCGACAGCGGCGAGATCGATGGCCGACCGGCGTTCGCTCGACAGAGACAGCCGCTCCAAATCGAGCATCTGGGAAACGAGATGGGTCAACCCGCGCACCCCTCGCTGCAAGTCCGCCCTGGCATCCTCCGGGAGAGAGTCGACACGCAGCGAGATCACCGCCAGCGGAGTCCGCAATTCGTGGGCGATGTCGGCGAGGAACTGCTTCCGGCGGGTGAGTTCCGCTTCGAGCCGTTCGAGCGCGGCGTTGAAGCTGCGAACGAGCGGCAGCAATTCCTTGGGCGCCCTGGCTTGGTCGAGGCGGCGATTGGGGTCGCGCGGGCCGATGGCGTCGGCCTCGGCGGTGATCGGCCGCAGCGCTCGGGAGAAGAACGGGATCGCGACGACCATGGCCAGCAGACTGATTCCCGCGATCACCCCCAGCATCGCAACAAGACCCGGATTAAGCAGCGATTCGACCGCCTCGGCGAGCGAAAGCGTCGCAGGATCGACGCCACCGGCCGCGATCAGCACGGGCCCGAGCGCCGTCTCCCGCCGCTGTAGCGTCACCGCGCCCGACGCCGCTTTCACGCCGGGCAGGCGGAACGTCACGGCGTCGACGACATTGCGAAGCTCCGCAACCGTCCGCGTGGCCGCCGCCGGCGGCGCGCCATAGGTGAGAACCTCGCCATGCCTGACGATGACCAGCCAAAGCGCCGGGTTTCGCGCAGCCAGGTCGGCGAAACGCCCGCCCAGGGCCATTCGCGGTCGCCCATCCCCCCGGCGCATGTCCTCGATCGCATAATCGATCGCCAGGCTCGGTCCGCGAAGGTTTCCGTCGCCCCGATCCGCCCATCCGGCCGCCGCGTTCAGGCCGAGAACGGCGACCAGTATCGTCGCATAGACCGAGGCGAAGACGACGGCGGCGCGGCGCGCAAGCGATGGCGTCCCGCTCAGCACGGCTGAAGCATGTACCCGACCCCGCGGATCGTGCGCAGGCGAAGCCCGGCGTCCGCCTGGTCTAGGCGGCGCCGCAGCCGCGAGGCGAGCGTATCCAGCGCATTGCCGGTGACCTCGGCGTCGAACCCGTAAAGTTCGCGCTCGAGAAAGCTTCGCTGAACGACGCGTTCCGCCTTGCCCACCAGCAGTTCGAGCAGCGCGAGTTCGCGCCGGGGAAGACCGAGCGATCGTCCGCCGACATGCGCGTCGCGGCTGACGGGATCGAACGTAAGCCGGCCCAGCCGGAGCGGTTGGGGCGGGAAGCCCGCTATGGGCCGCCGTACCGCCGCGCGCATCCGCGCCAGCAGTTCGTCCAGTGCGAACGGCTTTACGAGATAATCGTCGGCACCGGCGTCGAGCCCCTCGATCCGATCGGCAATTCCGTCGCGCGCGGTGAGGACGATGACGGCGGGTGGTGCAGGGCGCGATCTGGCGGCGGCGATCAGCGCCAGGCCGTCGCCGTCCGGTAGTCGGCGGTCGAGCAGGATCAGCCGGTACGGCGAGAGGATGACGGCCTCGAACGCGTCGGCCAGGCATGAGACATGGTCCAGCGCCCAGTGCTCGCGCTCCAGCGCGCGGATGATTTCGCGCGCGAGCGCGGGATCGTCTTCGACCAGGAGAATGCGGACGCCGTCGGTCATGTTCGAGTCATTTGCACTGCGGACCTGACGCGAAACTGGCGGAGAAACGGACGGTGCGCCAGCCCGATGACAACCATCCGTCTTAATCGAGCGGGGGGGTGCAGCTCGCTGCGAACCTGTCGAACGACCGAGCCGAGAGGATCAACACGATGCGTCACTGCAAATTCCGCTATCCTGTCATCGCCGCCATTGCCGCGATGGGACTTGTCACGAACGTCCCGGCGGAGGCGGGGCAAGACGCGCCGTCGGTCGCCAGCCCGGTCAGGGACCAGTTCGCCGCGGCGCGCGCGGTGATCGAAAAGACGTTGCGCGACGCCAAGGTTCCTTCCGTCGCGGTCGCGGTAGTGAAGGACGGCAGGATCATCTGGGAAGAAGGGTTCGGATGGGCCGACAGGGAGCGTCGGATTCGCGCGACCGCCCGCACCGCCTATTCGCTTGCGTCTATGACCAAACCCATCACCGCGACCGCGGCGATGACGCTCAACCAGGCCGGCAAGCTCGATCTCGACAAGCCGATCGAGCGCTACCTCGGCGGGATCAGGCTCACCGCCTATGCGGGAAGCGCGGGGGGCGTCACCGCGCGCCGGATCATGTCGCATTCGGCCGGGTTGCCGCTATATGGCCATTTCTACCTCGACGGGACGAAGCCCGCAGGCCTGAGCGAAACGATCGCCAGGTTCGGCATCGTGGCTTTTCCGCCCGGTACGCGGTTCCGGTATTCGAACATGGGCATGAACGTCCTTGGCGCGGCGATCGAGCATGTTTCGCGACGAAGCTTTGGCGATTACCTGCGCCGCGATGTTTTTATCCCGCTGGGCATGAAGGACAGCGCGGTGGGGTTTCCGGTCGGCTCGGCGGTCGCCGTTAGGTACGACGCGGACCGAAAGCCGATGCGTTTCTACCTGACCGATCATCCGGGGTCGGGCGACGTCTGGGCCAGCGCCCATGACATGGCGCTGTTTCTGGCCTTTCACATGGGCACGCCGCTGCCCGGCCAGCGAGCGATCCTCACCCGCGCCCGGATTCTGGAGATGCAGCGCCCGGCCAGTTCGTTCCCCATGCCCATACCCCCGGGGACGCCTCGCCGCGACATTGGCGCCAGCTGGATATTGAGCACGATCAACGGCCACCGGCAGGTGTGGCATTCGGGCGGACAGCCGGGCGTGAGCACGTTCATGACGTTCTATCCCGACCAGAAGTTCGGCTTTGTGTTGCTCGCCAATTCCTCTGCGCCGCTCGGCCCGATCGGCCAGGCGATCCGGGAAGCGGTCGCACCCGAAGTATCGCCGCGCCCCGAGGACGGCCCGCGCCCCGCGCCCAGACCGATCCCCTTCAAGGGCAAGTGGGTGGGGACGGTCATCAATTATGCAGGCCGGCAGCCGTTTGCGGTCACATTTCAGGACGGCGGCGGAGCCGCCGTGGAACTGGGCGGGGCGCCTGGCGTCGCGCTGGCTTCGCCCGAATTCGCCGACGGCGCATTGTCGGGCCAGTTCACCGGGATGAGCAACCTGCCCGAGGCAAAGGAGCAGCCGGTGCGACTGGCGCTGGAACTGGTGCTGGTGAACGGCCAACTCATGGGACAGCTGACCGCCATCGAGCAGAACGCCGACGTCGTCTTCATGCTCCCGAGCTTCGTTCGATTGCGACCGGCGCCGTAATTGCGTAATTCGCTACCCGGCGGCGTGCGGCGGCCAACGCAGCCGCCGTCTATCAGACCCTCCTTTCACGAATCGCGGCGGATGCAGCGGAAGCCGACGTGGTTGGTCGGGCTGTCGATCGGCTGGGCGTGTCGCGCCGCCGGCCGATAGCGGCGGCAATAATTCTCCGCGCAGAGGTGGGAGCCGCCCTTGATGACGCGCGGAGTTGAGGCGTGGGCATCGTCGCGGGACGACGAACAACAAGGCGACGAGCCCCGGCCGCCGATATAGGCGTCGACCGTCCATTCCCAGACATTGCCGATCATGTCGAACAGACCGAACCCGTTGGCGGGAAATGATCGCACGGGGGACGTGCCGGTGGAGCGGAAGCGGGCAAGGTTGCGCCACGGAAATTCGCCGCGCCAGTAATTCGCCATGATCTTTCCGCCGGGTTCGCGCTCATCGCCCCAGGCGAATTCGGCGTCGGCCAACCCGCCGCGTGCGGCATATTCCCATTCGGCCTCGGTCGGCAGAGCCTTGCCCGCCCATGCCGCGTAGGCGAGCGCGTCCTGATAGGCGACCTGGACGACGGGATGGTCGAGCCGGCGGGCGATGCCGCGCCCGGCTCCCTCGGGATCGCGCCAACAAGCGCCGAACACATACCGCCACCAACGTCTGTGGTCGCGCAGATCGACGGGCCCCGCGGTCGCATGGAACACGGCGGATCCGGCCTGGAGCATCGCCGGATCGGCGTCGGGATAGTCCGCGAGCGTCGGAGGCGTTTCGGCGAGCGTGACATAGTCGGTCGCCTCGACGAATTCGGCGAACTGGCGATTGGTGACGGGTGCGGGGTCGATCCAGAAATCCTGTACGGTCGTCGTCCGTCGCGGCGCTTCCTCGGCATAGTGCCGGTCCGAACCCATGCGGAACTGTCCGCCGCCGATCCGGATCATCGGCGGCGAATTCGAAGGCGATGGTCTCGACGCATCACTGGTCGGTTCCGGCATCATCGCTTACTCGTTTCTCCAATGATGCTCCGATGAGCCCGCTCAATTGAAGAGCTGGAGGTTCTCGTCGTCCCACCTGATATAGGCCCACCGCCGGCTGGTCCATTGGGGCAGGACCAGCGTCTTGTTCCACTTCGCCAACTCGCCCTTCAGCTTTGCAACGACCCGCGGATTGGCGGTTGCCAGGTTCCGCTTTTCCGCAATGTCGGTGGGCAGGCTATAGAGCATGACGTGCTGACCCTCGGGCCCGATCCTGGCCTGCACGCCCTCCGGCATGATCGGCGGAACGCTGAGGTCGACGGAAACCGAGGCGGGCGCCTTATTGGCGACCATCATCTTCCATGGCCCGTTCCGCACGGCGAAATTCACGCCGGCGCGCCAGAACAGGACGGGGTTGGGCACGCCGGGATTCTTGCCAGTGATGAACGGCATGAGATCGACGCCGTCATAGACACGGTCGCGCGGCAATTTGGCGCCGCCCAGCGCGGCGGCGGTCGGTACGATATCCAGGCTTGAAATCTGACGATCATCGACCCGGCCGGCGGGGATGCGGCCGGGCCAACGCATGATGAACGGCACTCGAATCCCGCCCTCCAGATGCGTACCCTTGAAGCCTGAAAGCGGCGCATTGGAACACGCTCCCTTCAGATAGCCCGCGCAACCATTGTCGCTGAGGAAAATGACGAGCGTATTCCTGTCGAGTCCGCTGTCCTTCAATTTCTGCATGATGGCGCCCACCCCGTCGTCGAGCGCGGACACCATCGCGGCATAGGTGCGCTTGGCCGGATCCTGGATCTCGGGGAAACGGGCGTAATATTTGTCGGGCGCCTGCAACGGCACGTGCGGCGCATTGTACGCGAGATACAGGAAGAAGGGTTGCTTCTTGTGTCGCTCGATGAACGACACACCCTCGCGCGTGAAAGCGTCCGTCAGATACGAACGCTCCTCGACGATGGTGTGGCCGCGATAGATCGGCGCCTTGCTACGGAAAAATTTCAATTGCTGGTCGAACGGGAGCGCGGCGAGCCTGGGATCAGGCTCGGCAGTGGCGCGCTCGGCGGCCTCTGCGCCGGGTACGTTGAAGAAATGGTCGTCGGGCTTGGGATCGATGATGTAGGTCGATGCTCCCGCCGTCATGCCGAAGAATTCGTCGAACCCACGATCGGCCGGCGAATATCCGGCCGGGGTGCCGAGATGCCATTTGCCGACCATGCCGGTCGCGTATCGCGCGGTTTTCATGATCTGGCCGATCATGATCTCGCGCAAGGAAACGCCGCCCTTGTTGTCACGGCCGACGGGGTTGAACTCATAGCCGAAGCGCTCCTGATATCGCCCCGTCAGCAGTCCGGCGCGGGACGGAGAGCAAACCGGGTGTGTGACATAGGCGTCGGTAAAACGCGTTCCTTCGGCCGCCAGCCGATCGATATTGGGCGTCCGGATGACGGGCGATCCGTAGACGCTGGTGTCGCCATAACCCAGATCGTCGGCAAGGATCACGATGATGTTGGGCGGCGCGGCCCTGGCCGCCGGAGCCCGTGCCGACGGAGCGGAAGGCGCGGTTGCCGCGGCGGCTGCCGGGGAGACACCGTTCCCTCCGGCGGCCGAGAATGCGGCGAGGGCGGCTGCGCCGACCGATCCTGCAAGCGACCATCTGCGGATCGTCTTACGCCCCGGCGTCCGGCTCGGGGCTCGGGGCGTCGTCACGGCTGCGGCTCGGTTCCGATATCGCATTTCTCTCTCCATATGTCGCCAGCTGCGACGCTTCCTTCAAAGACTGCCGAACGATTCCGGGCGAGCGGACGCGGTGCGGTCGGCCTTGCGAACCGGCTCCGGATGCAGCACGTGGCGTGTGATGCGCATGATGGCGCGCGCCGCGCCGGCGGCGACGTCGCGTTGACGCGATTTGATCGCCGCCGCCATGAGACGGTGCGCGAACAGCGATTCGATTTCGGACTCGACCGTCCCCGGCCGGTGGAGCCGTTGCTGCCACAGGGCGAGCCGGCCGACATGATGCAGCATCCGCTGCACCACCGGGCTTCCCGAATGCTGCCCGATGAACGCGCCGACGGTGAACGAGATGCGATACATCTGCCCCTTGTCGGCGGTGTCGGGCAACAATGCGGCGTCGTTCGGAATCAGCCGGTCCAGCTCTGCGAACGCCGTTTCAGGCATCCGTTCGGCGGCAAGCGCGGCGCAGCGCGCATATATGTCTTCAAGAATGCCGAGGATGTCGAAAAACTGATCCATGTCGATGTTGATGACGCGCGCGCCGCGCCATGGCAGGATTTCGACGAAACCGGCCTGCGCGGCGAGCCGCAACGCCTCGCGCGCCGATGGCCGGCTGACCTGATAGCGATCGGCGATTTCCTGTTCGCGCAACGGCGTTCCGGGTCGGTGGCGCTGGACAATGATCTCGCGGATGATCGCCTCGGAAAGCCACGCGTCTGTCGTTTGACTTCCGACATT
>JAFEEZ010000169.1 GCA_018240825.1 Pseudomonadota bacterium
GCACTCTCGTCATTCGCCGCTCCATTTCACGACATAGGGTGAGCGGAGCACAAACGGGTTCCGGCGCGTAAAGGCAAGAAGCAACCCCATCCCCATCGACAAGGCGATCATCGACGAGCCGCCATAGCTGATAAACGGCATCGTCATCCCCTTGGACGGGGCGAGCCCTGTGTTGACCATCATGCTGATCAGCGCCTGCGCGCCGAACTGGATCGCGAGGCCGGCGGCGGCGAGCAGGCGGAAGTCGTCCTGTTCATCGAGCAGTTTGACGAACACGCGCACGACGATCGCTAGGAAAATGACCGCGACGATTGCGCACGCGACCAGCCCGAACTCCTCGCCAATCACCGAAAAGATATAGTCGGTGTGCGCTTCGGGCAGGCGGAACTTCATCTGCCCCCCGCCCGGTCCCGTTCCGAACCAGCCGCCCGCGGTCAGCGTCGCGCGCGCCGCGTTGGTCTGGAAATGCTCAGCGCCGTCGCCCGATCCGGGAAACAGAAAAGCGTCGATGCGCGTGCGTGCCGTCGAGTAGAACAGATAGGCCGCGACAATCCCCGCCACTCCCGCCCCGGCCAGCGACAGGATGACCCTCGGTGAGATGCCCGAGATCAGCAGCAGCGCAACCCACACCAGGCAGAACACCACGGTCTGCCCGAAATCGGGCTGGAGCATCAGCAGCGTCGCGACGATCGCGGTCAGCCCGCCGGTCAGCAACGTCAGCACAGTCGTGGATATGCCTTCCTTGCCTTTCATCGACAGCAACCACGCGATCGCGACGATGAAACAGGGCTTCAGGAATTCGGACGGCTGGAACTGCGCGATCCCGACGCCGAGCCAGCGCCGCGCCCCGTTCACCGTCACCCCGGCGACCGGCACCAGCGCCAGCATGACGAGAAACCCCGCACACCCGATCAGCGCGAAGCGCCGCGCGCGATTCGCGGGCAGCATCGACACGATGACCAGAACGGGCAGCGACAGGCACACCCACATCAATTGCCGCCAGAAATAATAGAGCGGCGCCATCTTGTGCGTCGCATCCGAATAACGCTGCGCAGTTGCTGGCGACGCCGCCGCCACCGCGACCAGCCCGATCGCGATCAGGAACAAAGTCAGGATCAGCAGCCACCAGTCGATATCCCAGAACCACGACCCCAGCGCCGAACGGTCGGCGCGTCCGCCGCGCCGTGCGACGCGGGTCAGCAGCCCGTCCTTTTGCGGCATCTCGTTCATGCCAGCGCCTCGACCAGCCCGCGAAACGTGTCGCCGCGATCCTCGTAATTCTTGAACTGATCGAACGACGCGCAGGCCGGGGACAATAACACCGTGTCGCCGGGCTCGGCCGCCGCGCGCGCCAGTTCGACCGCATCGGTCAGGTTCCCGGCACAGGTCGTCGGGATTTCGTTCGACAGCAGGTCGCGGAACAGCATCCCCGCTTCGCCGATCGTATAGGCGGCGCGGACATGGGCGAACGAGGGGCGGCACGCGTCGAGATTGTCGGTCTTCGCCTGCCCGCCGAGGATCCAGTGGATGCGGTCGAACGCCGCGAGCGCCGGCGCGGTCGAATCCGGGTTGGTCGCCTTGCTGTCGTTAACGTACGCCACGCCGCCCACGACCCCGACCCGCTCCATCCGGTGCGGCAGGCCCTTGAAGCTTTCCAGTCCGCGGTCGATGTTCGGCCCGTACACGCCGAGCGCCTGGCACGCGATAATCGCGGCGAGCGCGTTCTGCGCGTTGTGCGGCCCTTGCAGCGACGGCCAGCGTGACTGATCCAGGCAGGCGCCGGGCGCGATCTTGTAGAGATGCTCGCCACGCGAGGACAGGCTGCGCGCGATCGCCGCCGACGCCGCATCGCCGATCCCGATCACCGCGTCGTGATCCTTCGATTGCATCGCGAACAGCCGCGCCTTCGACGCCGCATAGCCCTCGAACCCTGCATAGCGGTCGAGATGGTCGGGCGTGATGTTGAGCAAAACCGCGACGTCGCAATCGAGGCTATGCGTCAGGTCGATCTGGTAGCTCGACAGTTCGAGGACATAGACGCCACCGGTGGGAAGCGGCTCCTCGCCCAGGATCGGCAGCCCGATATTGCCGCCCAGCCGCGCAGGGATTCCGGCGGTCTCGACGATATGGTGGATCAGCGCTGTCGTGGTCGACTTGCCGTTGGTCCCGGTGATCCCGACGACACAGTTCGACGGCATATATTCGCGGGCCTGCGCGAACAGTTCGATGTCGCCGATGACGGGCACGTCGGCGTCGCGCGCTTTGGCCGCGATCGGGTGGCGATTGAGCGGCACGCCCGGCGACACGACGACGCCGGCGAAACCGGTCAGGTCAATCTCTAACGGGTCGGCGATTTCCAACGTGCCAGGCTCACGAACAATCAAATCATCATGCCACTGATCGACAACGGATGTTCGCTTGGCTTGGTCGGTATCCCACGCCCAAACATCCGCCCCGCTCGCCAGCAGCGCGCGCACCGTCGCCGCGCCTGAGCGCGCTAAGCCCAGCACCGCATAGCGTTCGCCGCGCCAGGCGGGGCACGTGATCACCTGAGCTTTAGTGTCGAGAGCCCCGCCAGCGCCAGCACGAGAGCGATGATCCAGAAACGGATCACGACGGTGCTCTCAGCCCAGCCGAGCTGTTCGAAATGGTGGTGGATCGGCGCCATCCGGAACACGCGGCGGCCGGTACGCTTGTACCAGAACACCTGGATGATGACGCTCATCGCCTCGACCACGAACAGCCCGCCGATGATGCCGAGCACGAGTTCGTGATGCGCCGTCACAGCGATGGTGCCGAGCGCGCCGCCGAGCGCGAGGCTGCCGGTGTCGCCCATGAACACCGCCGCGGGGGGCGCATTGAACCACAGGAAGGCGAGCCCCGCCCCGATCATCGCGCCGCAGAAAATGGCAAGGTCGCCGACGCGCGGGATATGCGGGATGCCGAGATAGTCGGCGAACTTCACGTTGCCCGCGAGGTACACGATGATCATCAGCGTCACGCTGGCGATGATCACCGGCATCGACGCGAGCCCGTCAAGCCCGTCGGTCAGGTTCACCGCATTGCCGAACCCGACGATCGTGAACGCCGCGAAGGCGACGTAGAACCAGCCGAGGTCGATGACGTGCCCGTTGTAGAAGGGCAGATAGAGCTGCGTGCCGTTGCGCACATTGGTGTGGACGATGATCGCGCTCGCGATCCCGGCGATGACGAACTCGCCGAGCAGCCGCACCTTGCCCGAGACGCCGGCGGTACTCGCCTTTCTGACCTTGTCGTAATCGTCGAGGAACCCGATCGTCCCGAACCCCAACGTCACGAACAGGCACGCCCAGACATAGGGGTTCGACAAGTCCATCCACAACAGGATCGACGCCGCCATGGCGGTCAGGATCATCAGCCCGCCCATCGTCGGCGTGCCCCGTTTGACGAGATGCGTCTGCGGCCCATCGGTGCGGATCGGCTGGCCTTTGCCCTGACGGACGCGCAGCCAGCCGATGAACTTCGGGCCGATGATCAGGCCGATCAGCAGCGCGGTCGCGACCGCGGCGCCCGTGCGAAACGTCTGATAGCGGACCAGGTTGAGCGCGTGGGGAAAGCCCAGCATTTGCGCGAGCCAGTAAAGCATTAGACCTTCCCGCCGGACAATGCCGCCACCACCGCGGACAGCCCGACCCCGTTCGAACCCTTGATGAGAACCGCGTCACCGCCACGCAGCGTCGCCGTCAGGCGGTCGCGCGCGGTCGCGGCGTCGGGCACATGCATGATTTCGACTTGCCCCTCAAGCGCTTCGGCGAGCGGTTTCATCTGTTCACCGACCAGGATAACCACTTCGACGCCAGCGTCACGAACCGGCCCAGCAAGTTCTGCGTGATAGGCACCGGACTTGTCGCCGAGTTCGCGCATTTCGCCCAGCACCGCGAGCTTACGCCCCTCCTCCGCGCCCAGCACCGCGAGCGTCGCGCGCATCGAGGCGGGGTTGGCGTTATAGGCCTCGTCGATCACCAGCGCGGCGCCGTCGCCGGCCGCGACCGTGAAGCGATCCCCGCGCCCCGCCAGCCCGCCAAGCTCCGCCAGCGCCAGCCCCGCCAGCGCAAGATCGCCGCCGACCGCATCGACCGCCGCCAGCACCGCGAGCGAATTGCTCACCCAGTGCTGGCCGGGCTGCGAAATCGTATAGCTCAACTCGCGCTCACGCACGCGCGCGGTGACGAAGGTGCCGCCATTGGCCGCGCGAATCGCTTCGATCGCGGCGACGTCGGCCCCCTCATCGATCCCGAACGTGACGATCCTCGCCGCATAAGGCTCGGCGTGGCCGATCAGGCGGTCGCGGTGCGGGCTGTCATAGGGCACGATCGCGACCCCGCCCGGCTCGAGGCCCTGGAAAATCTCCCCCTTGGCGTCGGCGATCGCGCCTTCGTCGGGGAAAAAGGCGGCGTGCGCGGGGGCGATCGCGGTGACGATCGCAACGTGCGGGCGGACCAAAGTCGTCAAATGCGCAAGTTCGCCGGGATGGTTCATCCCCATTTCGAACACGCCGTAATCCACCTCCGCGGGCATTCGCGCCAGGCTGAGCGGCACGCCGGTATGGTTGTTGTAGCTCTTGACCGACCGATGCGCCGATTTGGCCGGCGAGCGGTCGAGCGCGGCGAACAATGCCTCCTTGGTGCCGGTCTTGCCCGCCGATCCGGTGACGCCGATGATCCGCGCCCCGGTCCGCGCGCGCGACGCCACGGCGAGCGCCTCCAGCCCGGCGAACGTGTCCACGACCTGGACGTTCGGATGCGCGCTCGGCTGGCTGACCAGCGCCCCCGCCGCGTCGCGTTCGAACGCCTGGTCGACAAACTTGTGCCCGTCTGTACGCTCGCCCGTCAGTGCGACGAACAGGTCGCCCGGCCCGACCTCGCGCGAATCGAACGTCACCCCGGAAACGGCAAACGCCGCCGAGGCGGCGCCGCCGGTCGCTTCGGCGATCTCTGCGGAGGTCCACAGGCTCATGTCGCTGCAGCCTCACGCGCGACCGTCACGTCGTCGAACGGCAGCACCAGGTCGCCGACGATCTGGCCCTGCTCGTGCCCCTTGCCGGCTACCAGAACGATGTCCTCCGGGCCGGCGACCGCCACGGCTTCGCCGATCGCGCGGCGGCGGTCGCCGATTTCGGTCGCGTCGGGCGCGCCTTTTAGCACCTCCGCCCGGATATCGGCGGGGTCTTCGCTGCGCGGATTGTCGTCGGTCACGATCACCATGTCGCCGTAACGCGCCGCAATCTCTCCCATCAACTCGCGCTTGCCGTGATCGCGGTCGCCCCCGGCGCCGAACACGACGATCAGACGCCCCGCAGTATGGGGTTTCAGCGCGGCGATGGCCGCTTCGAGCGCGTCGGGCGTGTGCGCGTAATCGACATAGACCGGCGCGCCGGCGCGATTGATCGCCGCGCGCTCCAGCCGCCCGCGCACCGGTTGCAGCCGCGACATATTCTGGATCGTCTGCGCGACATCGCCGCCGGTCGCGATCACCAGTCCCGCCGCAGTTAAGGCGTTGGCCGCCTGATATGCGCCGATGAGCGGCAGCATCACCTTGTGCTCGCGCCCTTCCGCCTCGATCGTCAATCCCTGCCCCAGCAAGGTCGGATCACGCCCGACCAGCTTGAGCGCGCCCCCGCGCTCGCCGACGGTGATGATCCGCTGCCGCCGCGCATGCGCAAGATCGACGACGCGCGCCGCCTGCGGATCGTCGGCCCACACCACCGCGGCACCCTCAGGATCCAGCACTTCGGAGAACAGCCGCAGCTTGGCGGTCAGATAGTTCGCCATATCGCCATGATAGTCGAGATGATCGCGGCTGAGGTTGGTGAAGGCGGCCGCCGAAACCTTCAGCCCCTCGGTGCGATACTGCGAAAGGCCGTGGCTCGACGCTTCGAACGCGACGTGCGTGATCCCCTCGCGCCCGAGGCCGGCGACGTTCGATAGAAAGGTGACGACGTCGGGCGTGGTCAGCCCGGTCGATACGGTGTCGTCGGCGGTGGTCACGCCGAGTGTCCCGATCGACGCGGCATTGAGTCCGGTCATTCGCCACAGCTGGCGAGTCATTTCGACGGTGGAGGTCTTGCCGTTGGTGCCGGTCACGGCGACGCAGGTTTCCGGGAAGGGCGCAAAGAATTTGGCGGCGAGGCGCGCGAATTCCTGCCGAGGATTGTCGGCGGCGATATGCAACGCGCCTTGTACCCCGGCGTCGGGCCGCGCGACGATGGCGATCGCGCCCGCCGCTACCGCGGCTGGAATATAGTCCTCGCCGTTGACCTTCGCGCCCTCGAACGCGCCGAAGATCGTTCCGGGCGCCACCTTGCGGTGGTCGATCGCGAAACCGGTGACGCTGGCGTCGCCGCCGCCCGACACCAGCCCGCCGAGTTTCATTCGGGATCCACCGTCGACCTGGATGTTTCTTCGCCTGGCCGCCGCCAGACCACCGCCTGCAATTCGCTGACGTCGATATCGCGCGTCGCGTCGGGCACAACGCCCAGCATCGGCCCGGCGCGCAGGATGAACCGGCTGACGACCGGGGCCGCGGTATAGGC
>JAFEEZ010000016.1 GCA_018240825.1 Pseudomonadota bacterium
GCCGGCGCCCGCGAACGCCGCAAGCATGTCCTCGGCCGCCCCGCGCTCGTGCTCGCGCGCGATATGAAGCGACCCGAGCGGTTGCAGGTAGCCGCCCTGGTCGAGCAACGGTCGCGACGCCGCGGTCAGCGGCTGGACGGCGGGGCCGCCATAGGTCTCCTCCCAGAACGCGGCCGATCGTCCGGTCGCGTGATAACCCGCGACGCCTTCGGCTTCGAGGATCAGCACGCGAGCGTGCGGCGCAACCTGGGCGGCAAGCGCCGCGCCGGCGATCCCTGCCCCGACGATAGCGATGTCGAAGGTCATTTTTGCGCGCGTTCGGACAGAAAGCGATCGATCTCGCCAATCGCGCGATCGCGGACGGGATCGACTTCGCGCAGGATTTCGTGCGCCGATTCGGGCCCGAACCTGACGACCCGGCAATCGGGCATGGCGGCGGCGACCGCGAGCGCGTCCTGCGCGCGGACCAACTTGTCGGCGTCGGCCACCAGCATCAGCACCGGCGCTTTCATCGCCCGGAGCCGCGGGCTTTCGCGTAACGCCCGCGTCGATTCGAACGCGCGCGCCACCCAGCGCCAGCTCGGCGGGCCGAGCCGAAGACCGGAGTCCTTGTCCCACCAATACGGCTCGTCGGCATAGCGGTCATCGTCATGCGTCAACAACGTCTGTCGGCTCGCCATCGTCGCCGGGCGCTCGTTGCCGCGCCACGCGCGGCGCCGGGGGTCGCCCAGCCGCATCATTGTCTTGGCGAGCCATTCGCCGAACCCCGCGCTGATCGGCGCGTGGACGCCCATCATCGGCGCAACGAGCACTGCGGCGACCGGCACGGCCAGCCCTTCGGCGAGCGCGCGGCCGACCAAATGCCCGCCCATCGAATGCGCGACGATGACCTGCGGGGCAGGTGCGGTCGCCGCCCAATCCTTCCAGAATGCCGCGAAGTCCGAAAGGTAGGTCTCGAACGTATCGATATCTCCGACATTGGGATCGTCCGACAACCGCCCCGACTTGCCCTGACCCCGCCAGTCGAACGAACTGATCGACCAGCCCTGATCGTGCCAATGGTGGAACGTCTCGAGATATTTCTCGAACAGGTCCCCGCGCCCGGCCTGGAACAGGATCGAACCGCGCGGCGTGGCAGCGGCCGAAGGCCAGTCGAACCGGCGCAGCCGCCAGCCGTCGGGCGCGGTCCAGGTCGAAATCGTGCCGCCGTCGGGATAAGCGCGCCGCCGGTTTTCTGAAGCTGCCATGGCCGCTGGTTACTTTTTGGAAAGCCATCCCGTCTAGGGCTGTGGTCCGATGGGCTGGGGATTTCTTTCTTGCGCGCTCGCTGGAGTGCTCGTCCTGATCCTGCTGTCGGCGGGGATCGAGGACGCACGCCGGCGCGAGATCGCCAACTGGAAGAACACCGCGATAGCCATGTTGGCGCCTGCCTGGTGGTACGTTCAGGGTTATGGCCTCGCCGACGCCGGCATCCAGTTCGGCATCGCGCTCGCCGTATTCTCGCTGTTCGTCGGCGCTTTTCATTTCGGCTGGATGGGCGGCGGCGACGTCAAGATGATCGGCGCGCTCGCGTTGTGGCTGCCGCTGCAAGGGCTGTTCTTCATGCTGTTGGTCATGTCGATCATCGGCGGCGTGCTGACGCTGGTCATGATGCTCGACCATTGGCGGCGGCGAACGCCCGGCGCGGTCGAGACGCCATATGGCGTCGCGATCGCGATGGCGTCGATGATCGCGCTCAGTGAACCGATATTTAACCAGTTTGCGTAGATTAATGGTGGGTCAACCGGCCGATCGGCCGGCAATGGGGCTTGAACGACATGGATAGTCGGAAGATCATTTTGCTGGTGGGTGCGCTGGTTGTGGCGGCCATCACCGCGTTCATGGCGCGCAGCCTGATCGCCGGATCGAGCGCGCCGCGAGCACAGGCGCAGATGGCGGCGCCGCCCGTCGCCGGCACCGAAGTGCTGGTCGCGACCAAAACCCTGCCGGTCGGCACCATCCTCGACGCGACAAGCTTCAAGTTTCAGCCCTGGCCCGATCAGATGGTCGGCGGCGCCTATTTCGTGAAGAAGGACGGGTTCGACATCAAGTCGCTCCAAGGCACGGTGGTGCGCACGGTGATCACCGCCGGTCAGCCGCTGACCCAGGGCGCGCTGGTAAAGCCGGGGGACCGCGGCTTCCTGGCCGCGGCGCTGACGCCGGGCATGCGCGCGGTGACCTTCCCGGTCGAAAACAAGAATTCGGTCGCAGGCTTCGTGTTTCCCGGCGACCATATCGACCTGATGCTGACGCAGAAGGTCACGGGCGGCGGCGACGGTCCGCCGCTTGCCGTCGCCGAGACGATCATGAAGAACCTGCGCGTGCTGGCGACCGACCAGCGCACCACCACCGATGTCGACGATCAGGGCAAGACCGTGGTCAAGAGCATCTCGATGGTGACGATCGAGGCGACGCCGTCGATCGCGGAAAAGATTTCGGTGGCGCGCACGCTGGGTGACCTGTCGGTTGTGCTGCGGCCGCTGGCCGACAACGCAAGCGAACTCGACGCGGCGATCGCCGACGGCAGCGTGAAGGTGCCCGACGGCAAGGATCCCAAGGCCGAAAAGGCGTTCCTGGACCGAGCGGCGGACCAGCCGAGCGCCGGCAAGACCACGTTCGCCACCGGCGCCGACGTGTCGCGCTTCCAGCGCCGCACGGTGCCGGGCAAGGCCGGGACGACCACCGGCCCGCAACCGGCCGGCGGCGGTTATCTTGGTGCGAATACGGGACCCACGGTGCGCATCGCCCGCGGGAACAATGTGACCGAAATTCCGGTCGGGGGGAAGAAGTGATGCTGAACCGTCTCAACCGCGCTGGCTGGCCGATGGCCGCCGCGCTGGCGATCGCCGCCGCCGGCGTGACCTCGCCGGCCTCCGCACCCGCCCAATCGGCGTCCGCCCGTGTTGTCGAAGTCGACACCAATCAGGGCCGGCTGGTGACGCTGGCGCGTCCGATCAGCGACGTGTTCGTCGCGAACGACTCGATCGCCGACATCCAGGTGCGCTCGCCGACGCAGATCTACGTGTTCGGCAAGGCGCCGGGCGAGACCACCGTGTCCGCCACGAGCAAGACCGGTCAGGTCGTGTTTTCGGCGACGGTGCGGGTCGGCAACAATTTCGGCTCGATCAACCAGATGCTGAAACTGGCGATGCCCGAGGCGCAGCTGTCGAGCTACACGATGAACGGCGTCGTGTTGTTGACCGGCACCGTACTGAGCCCGCAGGACGCACAGGAGGCCGAAAGCCTGGTGCAGGCGTTCGTCGGCGAAAAGGTCAAGGTGATCAGCCGTCTGCGCACCGCGACGCCGTTGCAAGTCAATTTGCAGGTGAAGATCGCCGAGGTTACCAAGACCTTTGCGAAAAACATCAGTTCGAATCTCACCACGCTCGACGGCACCGGCGGGTTCAAGTTCGGTGTCGCCAACGGGCGCGCGCCGGCGACCACCTTCACCCACGACCCCAACCTGCCGCTCGGCGTCGGGCTGGGCACCGTCACCGGCTATACGCGTGATCCCGTTACCGGCGCGATCGTTCAGGCGCCCGGCACCGCGCTTCAGAAGGGCGCGCAGAATTCGACGATCGGCGGGCTGGGCAAGCTGTTCGGTCTGGACATCCTTGGCGCGCTCGACCTGGGCGAAACCAACGGTCAGGTGGTGACGCTCGCGCAACCCAATTTGTCCGCGCTGTCGGGCGAAACCGCGTCGTTCCTGGCCGGCGGAGAAATTCCGATCCCGCTCAGCACCGGGCTTGGCGCGGTGTCGGTCGAGTTCAAGCAATACGGCGTCAGTCTCGCCTATACGCCGACCGTTCTGTCGGACGGCCGAATCTCGCTGCGCGTTCGACCCGAAGTGTCGGAGCTGACCGCGGCCGGGTCGGTCACCGTCGGCGGGACCGTCATTCCGGGCCTGAGCACGCGTCGCGCGGAAACCACGGTCGAACTCGGCTCGGGACAGTCGATGGTGATCGGGGGACTGATCTCCAATTCGACCAACAACGCTATCGACAAGATGCCGGGTCTGGGCAACGTGCCTATCCTCGGCGCGCTGTTCCGCTCGACGGGCTGGAAACGCAACGAAACCGAGCTGATCATCGTCGTCACGCCGTATCTGGTGAAGCCGGTCAACGCGAACGACATCGTCCTGCCGACCGACGGCTATCAAGCGCCGACCGATCTCGGTCGCGTGTTCATGGGCCAGCTCGGCGGAGGCAAGACGGGCGGCGATCGCGCCAAACCGACCATGTCGGCGCCCGCCGCCGGTGGTCCTTCGGTCGGCGCCAACGCGCCGCTGCCGGTCGCACCCGCCGGCCCGGCCCCGACGCCCGACGCCAGACGCGACGACGGCAAGGCCGTGCTGCCCAAGAAATCGAAGAGGGACGCCGGCGCTCCGGCCCCCGGGTTCAGCCAGTGACCGACGCCAGCGAGGGACATAACACCATGCGCAAGATCCTGTTCGCCGCCCTCTCCGCCCCCGCGCTGATGCTCGGCGGCTGCGGCACGCTCAATCGCGGCGTCGACACCGTCTATCAGCCGGTCGTCAGCCGCACCGATTACGTATTCGACGTTCAGACGACTCCATCCGGCCTCGCGCCGGGAGAGGCCGATCGCGTCGCCGGCTGGCTGGCCTCGATGAAGCTGCGCTACGGCGACCATGTCGCGGTCGACGATCCCAACGGCTCGGGCGCGCACGCGCAGGTCGCAGCGATCGCATCGCGCTACGGCATTCTGCTCGACAGCCGCGCGCCGATCACATCGGCCCCGCTCGCGGCCGGCACGGCGCGCGTTGTGGTCAGCCGCACCGCCGCGCGCGTGCCCGGCTGCCCCGACTTCACCCGCACCGGCAGCGACGAATTCGAAGGCAGCGCGACGTCGAATTACGGTTGCGCAAGCCAGGCGAACCTCGCTGCGATGGTCGCCGATCCGCTCGATCTTGTCCGCGGCCAGCCCGGCACCGAGACGTTCGATTCGAAGACGTCGGGCCGCGCAATCGACACCTATCGCAAGGCTACGCCGACCGGCGGCGGCGGGACGACCATCAAAACCGAAACGACGGGAGGCAAGTAAGATGAACGCGCCGTGGAAACCCGCAGGCGTCGCGCATCGCGAGCCGTTCGTCGCCTATGTCTGCGACGAAACCACCGCCGAGGCGCTGCGCCCGATCGCCAGCGAAATGGGCTGGTCGGCCGAAAAGGTGAACAAGGGCGGCTTGCGCAACGCCGTCCAGTCGCTGTCGGTCTCCGCCAGCCCGCAAGTGCTGTTCGTCGATCTGTCGGAGAGCGGCGATCCGCTCAACGACATCAACGCGCTGGCCGAAGTCTGCGAACCCGGCACCGTGGTGATCGCGGCGGGGCAGGTCAACGACGTGCGCCTGTATCGTGATCTGACCGCCAGCGGCATTCAGGACTATCTGCTCAAGCCTCTCAGCGCCGACATGCTGCGCGAAGCGTTCGGCAGCGCACAGGCGATCCTCAACGCGCCCAAGCTGGCCGAAGCATCGGCCGATCGCCCGCATTGCGCGACTGCGATCATCGGCACGCGCGGCGGCGCCGGTGCATCGACGATCGCAACCTCGGTGTCGTGGCTGATGAGCGAAAAGGGTCAGCGATCAACCGCGCTGCTCGACCTCGACGTCCATTTCGGCACCGGCGCGCTGGCGCTCGACCTCGAGCCTGGCCGCGGCCTGACCGACGCGATCGAGAATCCCAGCCGCATCGACGGGCTGTTCATCGAACGCGCGATGGTCAAGGCCAGCGAGCGGCTGGCGGTGCTGTCGGCCGAAGCGCCGATCAATTCGCCGATGCTGACCGACGGCTCCGCTTTCTATCAGTTGCAGGAAGAGATGCGGGCGGCGTTCGAATGCACCGTCGTCGATCTGCCGCGCGCGATGCTGGTCCAGCACCCGCATTTGATCACCGACATCCAGACCGCGGTCGTCGTCACCGAATTGACCCTGGCGGCGGCGCGCGACACGATCCGCATCCTGTCCTGGTTGAAGTCGAACGCGCCGCAGACTCAGGTGCTGGTCGTCGCCAACCGCGTGCCGCAGGGCACGCTGGAAATCGCGCGCAAGGACTTCGAAGGCTCGATCGAACGCAAGATCGATTTCGTGGTGCCGTACGACCAGAAGCTCGCGGCCCAGGCGGCCAAACTCGGCAAGCCGATGGCCGAAGCCGGCAAAGGCTCGAAGACCGTCGCCCCGCTCAGCGATCTCGCCACACGCCTGATGGCGATCGGCGACAATGTCGAAGCGCCGGTCAAGGCGACGGCCAAGAAGGACGGCAAGGCGCAGTCGATCATCGGCAAGTTCGCCGACTTGAAGTCGCTGATGCCGAGCAAGAAGGCGGCGAAGGCGGATTGATCATGGTCGTTCCATCCGGAACGGCATCGAATTTGTGGAGCGCTGAGCGATGCCGTTGGTGCCGCTGATTTCGGTCGTAGTAGGAGCGGGCGTCATGCTGCTCCTGCTGGTGTTCGCCTTCGCGGGTCCCAACGCGGCGAAGGCGCAGTCGCGCCGGCTGACCTCGCTCAAGGAGCGGCATAGCGGCGCCGCGAGCGAGGCCGCGATGGCCGCCCAGATGCGCCGCATCACCGGCAAGCGCGACAGCAACATGGACTCGGCGATGATGCGGCTGCTGCCGCGTCCCGCGCTGCTCAAGAAACGGCTGGCGATGACCGGCAAGACCTGGACGGTCGGCCAGTATGGCATGGTCACGGTCGGGCTGATGGTGCTCGTCGGCGGGTTGCTGGCGATCCGCGGCGCGCCGTTGCTGGTGTCGTTGCTGATCGCGGTGGTGATCGGCGCGGGGCTGCCGCATTTCGTCGTCGGCTTCTTCATCAAAAAGCGCGTCAACAAGTTCACGGCGAAGTTTCCCGACGCGATCGAGCTGCTCGTGCGCGGCCTGCGCTCGGGCCTGCCGATCTCCGAAACGATGGGCGTGGTCGGCGCCGAAGTGCCGGGCCCGGTCGGCGAGGAATTCCGCGCGGTCAGCGACAAGATGAAGATCGGCCGCACCATGGACGCCGCGCTTCAGGAGACCGCGGACCGGCTCGGCACGCCCGAATTCCAGTTCTTCGTCATTTCGATCGCCATCCAGCGCGAGACCGGCGGCAATCTGGCCGAGACGCTCGCCAACCTCGCGACCGTGCTGCGCCAGCGCATGCAGATGAAGCTCAAGATCAAGGCGATGTCGTCCGAATCGAAGGCGTCGGCCGATATCGTGGGCTCGCTGCACTTCATAGTGTTCGGCCTGATCATGTGGATCAGCCCCGGATACATGGGCAATTTCTTCGTCGATCAGCGTCTGATCGTCGCCGGCGTCGGCGGCCTGATCTGGATGGGGCTCGGGGCCCTCATCATGGCCAAGATGGTCAATTTCGAGATTTAGGGGCCGAGCGATGGAACCGCATAATCCCACTCTGCTCGGCGTCGACGTTATCTGGGTCGGAACGATGCTGGCCGCCGTCGCCGCGTTCGCGGTGCTGCTCGCGATCTACGCGGTGATGACATCGCGCGACCCGATGGCCAAGCGGCTGAAGGCGCTCAACGATCGCCGCGAACAATTGAAGGCGGGCATCACCGCCTCGACCAGCAAGCGCCGGGCAAAGCTGGTGCGCCAGAACGACACGACCGACCGGATCCGCTCGCTGCTGTCGAGCCTCAAGGTGCTGCAGGACAGCCAGCTCAAGGTTGCGCAGACCAAACTGCTCCAGGCCGGCATTCGAAAGAAGGAATATGCCGTCGCGGTCATTTTCGGCCGTCTCGTCCTGCCGATCGTGCTCGGCGGGCCGATGCTGTACCTCGTCTACGGCACCGACATGTTTGCCGACTGGTCGCCGCTCAAGGCGTACGGCCTTGTCGCCGGCACCTTCATTCTGGCGTACAAAGGCCCGGACATCTACCTCAAGAACAAGATCACGAAGCGCAGCCATGCGATCCGCAAGGGCCTGCCCGACGCACTCGACCTTCTGGTGATCTGCGCCGAAGCCGGCCTGACCGTCGACGTCGCGTTCCACCGCGTGTCCAAGGAGCTGGGCAAGGCCTATCCCGAACTCGGCGACGAATTCGCGCTGACCGCGATCGAACTTGGCTTTTTGTCGGACCGCCGGCAGGCGTTCGAGAATCTTGCGACGCGCGTCGACCTCGACGCGATCAAGGGCGTCGTCACGACGATGATCCAGACCGAGAAATACGGCACCCCGCTCGCGTCCGCCTTGCGCGTGCTGTCGGCCGAGTTCCGCAACGAGCGCATGATGCGCGCCGAGGAAAAGGCCGCGCGCCTCCCCGCGATCATGACGATCCCGCTGATCCTGTTCATCCTGCCGACCCTGTTCATCGTCATTCTGGGTCCGGCGTCGTGCAGCATTTCCGACGCGTTCAAGAGCGGGATTTAGGTCCGCCGGCGGAACGCAAACGAAGGGTGCGCCGTTACACCGGCACAACGACCGGAAGGGCGCGCCCATGCTGTTCACGAACGTCACGCAATATGCCGTTGTCGGGCTGGTGCTCATCGTCGGGCTGATCCTCGGCCTGCTGCTGGCGCCCAAGGGGACGAAGTGGCGCCGCCTCTACGAGCAGGAACGCGATAGCCATGCAACCTATCGCAGCGAGGCCGACGCCCGGTGGCGCGAACGCGAGGCGCTGACCACCAATCGCGATGCTTATGTCCGCGATCTCGAGGCGGAGAATGCGCGGCTGAAGGCGGAGCGGGCGTAACGTACCCCTCCCCTAAAAAGGAGAGGCTGTTGACCTAGCTAAGCGGCATGCAGCTCGACCGTTTCCGCGCGGTGTCGATGGCGGGGAATTGCGCGCGGTCCTGAACCAGAATGCGGATCAGCGCGATGCCGGTCGGATCCTTGACCCGCACCGCCTGCATGCCGTTGGGCACCGGTTGGCCGGCCATTGCGATCGCGATACGGATCGGCTGGCCGTTCGCCTCGATATTGTTGCGCACGAACGCGACGTCGGTGCGCGCGTCGAACACCGACAGCGACCAATAGGGAGCGGGGACGGGCTCGACATCGACCAGCACCGGGCCGTTCGACACGTCGAAGGGGCACGACGAATAAGCAAGATCGGGGCTCGGCCGCACGATTGCGCGCGCCTTGTCGGTCGCCATCGGCGTGGCGAACATCGTGTTGTAGCCGCCCGCCTTGCTGATCCGCTGCGTCGCAAAGCCCATCAGGATGCGGGGGAACTGCATCATCATCACGGTATAACCCAGGATGCCGCACAGCAGCCCGAGCACCAGCGGAAGCATCCAACGGCGCATCAGCAACCCTCCTTGACGATCGAGGGCAATTGGTCGCGCGTCAGGTTTCCGACCCCGCCATCGTCGGGAAGATAGGTCCGGAGCGTCAGCTCGAAGCGATCGATCCGCCCAGTCGGCAGCCACAGCCCGGCCTGCTCGGCGGGCGCGACCACGACCGACCAGTTGGCGGGGTTGGGAACGTGTGCGCCGGCGATCGAGAAGATGTTGGCCTGGTTGGCGACGAGGTAGCCGGGATGATCGTAGAGCGTCAGGCTCCACCATTTGGCCGGGATCGCCTTGCCCGACACGCGGTAGCGGCATTTCCCGTCGAGCGGTTGGCCCGCGCTGTCGACCGCGGCGTTGTAATAGCGCGCCTCGTGCGCGGGCAGCGCGAGGATGCCGCGCAGCGCCACCACTGCGCGGGTGAAGGC
>JAFEEZ010000170.1 GCA_018240825.1 Pseudomonadota bacterium
CTTGATCGCGACGGTCTGGTCATAGAGGCCGTCGTCGCGAACCCCGGCCCAGACGTCGCCCATGCCCCCGCGCCCGACACGTTCGGTCAGCCGGAACGCGCCGACGCGGGCCGGCGGCAGCGCGGCGTCGCCGATTTCGCCGCTACCGGGGATCAGGGTCGGAAGGGCGTCGCGTCCCGCGGTCAGCTTCGCTTCCAGCGCCGCGACGCGCGCGCGCACGGCATCGCTCGCGCCGGCCAGGATTCGGCCGCGCTGGCGCTCCGTCGTGGCGTCGACCAACCGTTCGATCCGCGCGAGCGCCTCGCGTTCGACCTCAAGTGAATGCGACGTCATCGCCAAGACGTTCCAGCAACCAGGCGCGCGCCGCCTGCCAGCGCCGCTTGATCGTCCGTTCGGCCAGCCCGCTGGCCCGCGCCGCTTCCTCGACCGTCAGGCCGAGCATGAAGCGCAGTTCGACCACTTGCGCGTGTTCCGGCGACACTTCGCCCAATGCCTCGAGCGCGCGGTCGAGATCGCCGATATCGAGCAACGCGGCGGCGGGGTCGTCGGGCCAGCGCGTCACCATCGTCGGCATGCGGCGCTTGCCCGCCGCGCCCTTGCGCGCTTCGTCGATCATGATCCGCCGCATCGTGCGCGCCGCCATCGCCAGCATGTGCGCCTTGCCGTTGATCTCCATGCGGTCCAGCCCCATGAGCCGGATCGCGGCTTCGTTGGCCAGCTCGGTCGCTTGCAGCGGGCGGTTGGGGCCGTCGCGCGCGACGATGCCGCGCGCGATGCGGCGAACGTCGTCATAGCAAGCCGCGAGCAGTTCGGCGGAAACCCCCGCGCTGCCGCGTCCGGCCCGGACTTTGGCGGCCTCCCGTTCGGACACGAGCGCGAGTGTCGCCGCATCCGGCGGCGCTTGCAAGCACCGACCGCTGCGCCGCGATTGGCGCGGATCGGGACAGAATCCTGTATCGAAACGCCACGGGCTCGCGATAGCGGACGCGCTCAGACGAATCGCACCCGCTGGACGGGATGCCGGCGCAGGACCGACCCCAGCATGCCGAAGCCGATCAGCATCATCGCCCAGGCGGCGGGTTCGGGCACCGCGCCGGGCGTCGAGGCGGTCAGCACGACATTGTCGAGGCCGGGACCGGCCTGGGTCGCGAACAGCGTCTGGATGCGTACGCCGATCTGGTTCGAGACGGCGGCGGCGTCGAGCGTGCGGTTGATCCAGGTGCCGCCGGTCGGATCGGTGAAGGACCCCGATGCGAGTACGGCGTTGCTGGTCGGATCGTAGAGCTGATAGCCCAGCGTGCCGCCGCGCCCGTTGATCGCCCAGGCGGCCGTGTCGAGGCTGAGGTGGAACAGCTGGCCCGCGGTCGCGGAGACGACCTGGAAGATGCCGCCAGCGGCGCCAGCCTGATTCATGTCGAGGAAGTTAACCCCGTCGGACGCGTCGACCAGCACGTCGAAGCCGGGCGCCTGGGTGTAGTTGTTGTTGACCAGGTCGACCCCGTCGCCGAACTGGGTCCAACCGGGGGTGCTGGCGAAGCTGCGGACGCACCACGCGCCGCCCTGGCACGTGTCCGCCGCGGTCACGATTCGGCTTTCGAAGCTGCCGTTGGTCAGCAAGTTCTGCGCCGCCGCCGGTGTCGCCGCCAGTGCCGAAGCGGCGATGCCGATCGCCGCCAATAGACCAATGCTTCGCATTCCCCGCCCCCCATTCTAAATTACGATGACAGATCAGGAGGCGCAGACGCGGCCGATCGCGGGCCAGTTCGCGAAGATTTTTTAGTCGTGGCCGACCAACCGCTGGATCCGGCCCGCCACACGTCGCGCCGGTCGCCCGACGAAATGACCGACGTGACGCCCCGCCAGCATCCGTGCGCGCCGGGCCGGCGGCATGTCGGCGGTCGCGATCAGATGATCGATCCCGTCGCGAGTCAGCCTGGTGCGCTCCAGCTCTCCGTCCTCGTAGCGGAGCGCCCCCACCTCATGAACCTGCCGGTACCAATGCCCCTCGGGCGCGGAAAGTTCGGTTACGCGAATCCCGTTCAGCGCCAGATAAAACGAAATCCACAGATCGTCTTGATAGGCGAAGCGCGTGCCATCGACGCAGCGGTCGAAAAATGTCTGTGCGCCGTCGAGCTGCGGCATCCACAGGCTGAACCCGTCGCAGCCCTGGCCGATCGTCAATCCGTTGCAGCGGTAGGTCCAGCCGCTGAACGCGCGGCCGGGCGCGGCCGCCTGCGCCGCGGCGAAGCGCGCCACGAAATCGGGCCGATAGCTGACATCGTCGTCAGCAAGGATAAGAATACTCGGCCGACCGATTGTCGCGAGCGCGCCGAGCAGCTTCGATCCCGGCCCGCAATCGCGCGGCGGCCGGGCGATCTCGGTTACGCCGCCGTGCCATGCGCGGTCAGTGACGAAGCCGGGCACGTCATAGCCGTCGCGTTCACGCAGCAGCTGGTCGGGCAGGGTCAGGACAATCCGGTCGGGCCGGCGCTCGCCATCGAGCAGCGATTCGAGGCACGGCCGGATCAGCCCGATCCGGCTCGGCAGCGTCGTGATGCCCACGACGACGGGAGCATTGTCCCGATTGGCTCCTATATATGCCCCCTTACAGGACCTCGAACAGTCCGGCTGCTCCCATACCACCGCCCACGCACATCGTCACGATCACGTATTTTGATTCAACCACGGGTTTGATCAGGCAGGAGGTGCGTGACGGCAATTCCGCCGTCGCAACAGAAAGGCAAGTCTATGACAATTGCCGACCTGTGCCTGCTCCTGGGCGTCCTCGTCGGCTTTGCGACCTTGGTCGTGAAGATCATCGAAGTGGCGCGTAGGGAGTAGTTGCATGGGTGGGGCTCGGTCTAGCAGCCGGGCCCCAAACGATTGAACCCCGGCTGCTAGCACAACCGGGGCTCACAGAAAGGCGTCTATGACATCGCCTAAAGACAGTTATAGGCGAACCGCCTTACTTTTTCAATTACAAGACCTCGAATAGCCCGGCCGCCCCCATACCACCGCCGACGCACATCGTGACGACGACGTATTTCGCCCCGCGGCGTTTGCCCTCGATCAGCGCGTGGCCAGTACAGCGTGCGCCGGTCATGCCATAGGGATGGCCGATCGAGATCGACCCGCCGTTGACGTTGAGCAGTTCGTCGGGAATGCCGAGCTTGTCGCGGCAATAGAGCACCTGCACCGCGAACGCCTCGTTGAGTTCCCACAGGCCGATGTCGTCCATCTTGAGGCCGTTGCGCTCGAGCAATTTCGGGATCGCGAAGACCGGCCCGATGCCCATTTCGTCGGGCTCGGTGCCGGCGACCGCCATGCCGACATAGCGGCCGAGCGGGGTCAGCCCGCGCTTCGACGCGAGCGATTCCTCCATCAGGACGCTGGCCGACGAGCCGTCCGACAGCTGCGACGCGTTACCCGCGGTGATCGTGAAGTCGGGGCCGAGCACCGGCTGCAATCCGCGCAGGCCCTCGATCGACGTTTCCGGACGGTTGCCCTCGTCCTTGGTCACCTCGACCTCGTGGTGCGTGACTTCCTTGGTTTCCTTGTTGGTCATCGCCATCGTCGCCTTCACCGGCACGATCTCGTCGTCGAACTTGCCTGCGGCTTGCGCGGCGGCGGTGCGCTGCTGCGACTGGAGCGAATATTGGTCCATCGCCTCGCGGCTGATGTTGTAACGCTTCGCCACGACCTCGGCGGTCTGCAGCATCGGCATGTATACGTCCTTGTGAATCATCAGCAGCTCGTCGTCGCGGCCGACGCGCATCTGCGGGGTCTGCACCATCGAGATCGATTCGACGCCGCCGCCTACGCACACGTCCATGTTATCGACGATGATTTCCTTGGCCGCGGTCGCGATCGCCATCAGGCCCGACGCGCACTGGCGATCGACCGACATGCCGGCGACGGTGACGGGCAGGCCGGCGCGGAGCAGCGCAGTGCGCGCGATGTTGCCCGCCTGTACGCCTTGCTGGAGCGCGGCGCCGAACACGACGTCCTGCACCTC
>JAFEEZ010000171.1 GCA_018240825.1 Pseudomonadota bacterium
ATCCCGTATTCGAGTTCGGCCCCGGTCCACCAGGCGTTGAGCGGCACCGCGATCGCCCCGATCGTGGTGATTGCGAAGAACACAACCGGCCATTCGGGCAAATTGCGCATAGCGAACGCGACGCGGTCACCCTTCCCCACGCCCATGTCCTGCAATGCACGCGCCAGCGTCGCGGTGGCGCGATAGTTCGCCTCGTACGTCACGCGTTCGTCATCGAGAACCGTGAAAGTGCGCCCGCCATGCGTGCGCGACAGATCGAGCAACTGCCCCAGATCATGCGGCGCGTTCTTCCACACGCGCGTCGGGACGCCGCGGATCGTCACCGTCTCCATTTCGAATTTCGATCCCGGCGCAGTGAGCATCTCGCCCGCTTCCTTCAGCGACATCCTGGGCCAAGCCGGGTCCTGCGCGATTACGGGTTCGGTCGACACATGCTCTCCGTCTGTCTGTCCGGCGGTTTCGTTCCGCGCGATTTCGACTAACGTTAGAGTTGATTCGCGCGCCGCTCAAGGCAATAGAGAGTCGTAATTAGAAACGAGGGTATGGAAGAGCGATGTTGATGAAAGCGCCCCAGAGCCACGGCTTCGACGCCGCGCGGCTCGACCGGATACCCGCCTTCCTGAAGGAACGGTACCTCGATTCGGGCAAGCTCGCCAACGCCCAGCTGCTGATCGCACGCGACGGCGAAATCGTTCATTTTTCGAGCCAGGGCGCAGCGCGCGACGGCGGAACCACGCCAATCGACGAAGGCTCGCTGTTCCGCATCGCCAGCATGACCAAGCCAGTCACGTCGATCGCATTCATGATGCTGGCCGAAGAGGGCAAGGTCGCGGTCGATACGCCGGTCCATCACGTCCTGCCCGAGTTCAAGGGGCTCGGCGTGTTCGAGGCGGGCGGCGGGCCGGTGCCGTTCCAGACCAAACCGACCGCGCAGCCGATGCGGATGGTCGACCTGCTCCGCCATACGTCGGGCCTGACCTATGGCTTCCAGCACCGCACCAACGTCGACGCTGCCTATCGCGCGGGCAAGCTGGAGAATTGGCACGGCGGGCACGACCTCGATTCGTTCGTCGCCGCGCTCGCCGAAATCCCGCTCGAATTCTCGCCCGGCGAGGCGTGGAATTACTCGGTGTCGACCGATGTGCTCGGCGCGGTGGTGCAGCGCGTGTCGGGAATGCCGCTGGACCAATTCTTCGCCGAACGTATCTTCAAGCCGCTCAGGATGGACGATACCGGCTTCTGGGTGGGCCCTGACAAAATCGGCCGCCTGACCGATTGCTATACGTTTGTCCCCGGCAAGGGGCGCATCATGTACGACCGGGCCGAGGAAAGCGCCTGGGCGAAGAAGCCCAAATTCCTGTCGGGCGGCGGTGGACTCGTTTCCACCGCGCTCGACTACAACCGCTTCTGCCAGATGTGCCTCAACTGCGGCGAGCTCGACGGCGTGCGGCTGGTCGGGCGCAAGACGATCGAGCTGATGACGATCAACCATTTGCCCGGCAACTCGGACCTTGCGGCCATGTCGCGCTCGCTGTTCAGCGAGGCGGCGCTGGCGGGCACCGGCTTCGGGCTCGGGTTCGCTGTGATGAAGGACCTGGCGCCCGGGATGGTCCAGGGGTCGGTCGGCGAATATTACTGGGGAGGGATGTTCTCTACCGCGTTCTTCATCGATCCCGTCGAGCGGCTCAACATGGTGTTCATGACGCAGATGAGCCCGTCGAGCACCTACCCGATCCGCCGCGAACTCAAGACGATGATCTATTCGGCGCTGACCTGAGCCAAACAAGACCCGTTCGTGTCGAGCGAAGTCGAGACACGTTGGCGGGGAAGCGCTTCTCGACTTCGCTCGAAGCGAACGGAAATTGGAGATACCTGAATGACCAGCCCCATCCGCACCGAACGTCATCACGACGTGCTCGTCATCATTTCCGACAATCCGCCGGTCAACGCGCTCGGCGCGGCGGTGCGGTCGGGGCTGGAGGCCGGGATCAAGGAAGGCGTGGCCGACGCCAGCATCAAGGCGATGGTGATCCGATGCGACGGGCGGACGTTCTTCGCGGGCGCCGACATCACCGAGTTCGGCAAGCCGATGCAGGGCCCTGGCCTGGGCACGGTGATCGACATGATCGAAGCGTCGGACAAGCCGGTCGTCGCCGCGATCCACGGCACCGCGCTGGGCGGCGGGTGCGAGGTGACGCTCGGCTGCCATTACCGCGTCGCCGTGCCCTCGGCGAAGATCGGCACGCCCGAGGTCAAGCTCGGCCTGCTTCCCGGCGCGGGCGGGACGCAGCGCATTCCGCGCATCGCAGGGATCAAGCTCGCACTGCAAATGACCGCGATCGGCGATCCGATCTCGGTCAAGGCGGCGCACGAGGCCGGACTGATCGACCGGATCGTCGGCGAGGATTCGCTCGAGGCCGACGCGATCGCCTTCGCGCGCGAGGTGGCCGACAATCGCCCCTTGCCCCGCGCTTCCGAAAAGACCGCGATGCCCGATCCGGCCGCGGTCGAGGAGTTCAAAAAGGCGAACGCGCGCAAGTTCCGCGGCTTCGATGCCCCCGCGGCCAATATCCGCTGCGTCGAGAAGGCCGCCGACGGCTCGACCTTCGCCGAGGGCATTGCGTTCGAGCGCGACGAGTTCATGAAGCTGATGATGGGCGTGCAGTCCGCGGCCCAGCGTTACATGTTCTTCGCCGAGCGCCAGGCCGCCAAGGTCGACGGCATCTCTGCCGACACCAAATTGCGCCCGATCAAGAAGGTCGGCGTGGTCGGCGCGGGCACGATGGGCGGTGGCATTTCGATGAACTTCCTGCAGGCCGGTCTTCCGGTCACGATCGTCGAGATGGCGCAGGAAGCGCTCGACCGCGGCACGACCACGATCCGCAAGAATTACGACAATTCGGCGAAGCGCGGCCGCTTCACGCCCGAAAAGGTCGACGCGATGATGGGGCTGCTGACTCCGTCGCTC
>JAFEEZ010000172.1 GCA_018240825.1 Pseudomonadota bacterium
AACTTGCCGTGCGCGTCGCGATCCCGGAAGCCATGGGGCCCCGCCCCAGCGGCGCCGCGCGGGCCCGCCTCGCCTTCGCCCGACAGCCGGACGCGCGTGCCCTCGTCGACTCCCGCCGGGATGTTGACGGTTAGCGTTTTGGTTTTCTCGACCCGCCCCTCGCCGCGGCACGATTTGCAGGGATCGGCGATCACCTCGCCCGCGCCGTGGCAGGCCGGACAGGTGCGTTCGACCACGAAGAAGCCCTGTTGCGCGCGCACCTTGCCATGCCCCGCGCACGTGCCGCAGGTCCTGGCGCTGGTGCCCGGCCTGGCGCCCGACCCGTGACACGCGTCGCACACGCCCGCGACGTCGACCGTGATTTCCTCGGCCTTGCCGTGGAACGCGTCCTCGAGCGTGATTTCCATGTCGTAGCGCAGATCCGCGCCGCGCTGCGGGCCCGCTCGGCCGCCGCCGCGCCCGCCCATGAACTCGCCGAACACGCTTTCGAAAATGTCGGAAAAGCCGCCGAAATCCTGACCGCCGAACCCGCTCGCGCCGCCCTGCCGGAACGCGGCGTGACCGAAGCGGTCGTACGCCGCGCGTTTCTGCGGGTCCTTCAGGCAGTCATAAGCTTCGTTGACCGCCTTGAACCTTGCTTCGTTTTCCTTGCAGCCCCCGTTCTTGTCGGGGTGGAACTTCATCGCGAGTTTGCGGTACGCGGACTTGATCGTCGCGTCGTCGGCGGTCCGTTCGACCTCCAACAGCTCGTAATAGTCGACTTCGGTACTCATACTGGCCCCCGCCCCATTTCCGCCACCCCAGCGAAAGCCGAGGTCCCGGGCGGATCGCGATCCGGCCCGAGATGCCCGCTTCCGCTGGCATGACGGTATGGGTTCATGCCCTTACGCCTTGGTGTCGTCCACTTCCGAAAATTCGGCGTCGACCACGTCCTCGCCGCCGGGCTCGCTGCCGGCCACCGCGCCGTCGGCGGCGGGCGAGGCTTCCTCGGCCGCCTGCTTCTCGTAGATCGCCTGGCCGAGCTTCATCGCGACCTGGGCGAGCGCCGACGCCTTTTCCTTCATCGCTTCGGGATCGCCCCCCTCGACCGCGGTCTTGGTCTCGGCGACCGCCGCCTCGATCTCCGACTTGAGCGCAGCGTCGACCTTGTCGCCATTGTCCGCCAGCTGGCGCTCGGTGGTGTGGATCAGGCTTTCGGCGTTGTTCTTCGCCTCGGCCGCCTCACGCCGCTTCTTGTCCTCCTCGGCGAACTGTTCGGCGTCGCGGACCATCTTCTCGATGTCCGAATCCGACAAACCGCCAGAGGCCTGGATGCGGATCTGCTGCTCCTTGCCGGTGCCCTTGTCCTTGGCGCTGACGTTGACGATGCCGTTGGCGTCAATGTCGAACGTGACCTCGATCTGCGGCACGCCGCGCGGCGCCGGAGGGATGCCGACCAGGTCGAACTGGCCGAGCAGCTTGTTGTCCGCCGCCATTTCGCGTTCGCCCTGGAACACGCGGATCGTCACCGCCTGCTGATTGTCGTCGGCGGTCGAATAGACCTGGCTCTTCTTGGTCGGGATCGTCGTATTGCGGTCGATCATGCGCGTGAACACGCCGCCCAGCGTCTCGATGCCGAGGCTCAACGGCGTGACGTCGAGCAGCAGCACGTCCTTGACGTCGCCCTGGAGCACGCCGGCCTGGATCGCCGCGCCCATCGCGACCACTTCGTCCGGGTTGACGCCGGTGTGCGGTTCCTTGCCGAAAAAGTCCTTCACGACTTCACGCACGCGCGGCATGCGCGTCATGCCGCCCACGAGGACGACCTCGGCGACGTCGCTCGCCTTGACGCCGGCGTCGGCCAGCGCCTTCTTGCACGGATCGAGCGTGCGCTTGATCAGATCCTCGACAAGGCGTTCGAGATCGGCGCGGGTGATCGTCTTCACCAGATGTTTCGGGCCGTTCTGGTCTGCGGTGATGAAGGGCAAATTGACCTCGGTCGACGCCGCCGACGACAGCTCGATCTTCGCCTTTTCGGCGGCTTCCTTGAGCCGCTGAAGCGCAAGCTTGTCCTTGGTCAGGTCGATCCCTTCGGCCTTCTTGAAATCCTCGGCCAGGAAGTTGACCAGCTTGTTGTCGAAATCCTCGCCGCCCAGGAAAGTGTCGCCGTTGGTCGCCTTCACTTCGAACACGCCGTCGCCGATCTCAAGGATCGAAATGTCGAACGTGCCGCCGCCCAGATCGTAGACCGCGATCGTCTTGCCGTCCTGCTTCTCCAGGCCGTAAGCGAGCGCCGCCGCAGTCGGCTCGTTGATGATGCGCAAGACTTCGAGGCCGGCGATCTGCCCGGCGTCCTTGGTCGCCTGACGCTGCGCGTCGTTGAAATAGGCGGGAACCGTGATGACCGCCTGAGTCACCGTCTCGCCGAGATAGCTTTCCGCGGTTTCCTTCATCTTCTGGAGGATGAAGGCCGAGATTTGCGACGGGCTGTAATCCTGTCCTCCGGCCTGAACCCAGGCGTCGCCGTTGGGGCCCTTGACGATGTGGTACGGGACCAGTTCGGTGTCTTTCTTGGTGATCGGGTCGTCGAATCGGCGACCGATCAAGCGCTTGACCGCAAACACCGTGTTGTCGGGATTGGTCACCGCCTGGCGCTTGGCCGGCTGACCGATCAGCCGCTCGCCATCCTTGGCGAAGGCGACGATCGACGGCGTGGTGCGCGCGCCTTCCGCGTTCTCGATCACCTTGGGCTTGCCGCCCTCCATCACCGCGACGCAACTGTTGGTCGTGCCGAGATCGATACCGATTACTTTTGCCATTGGTCCTCTGTGGCCCCTCAAATCAAAATAAATCCAAGCCCGCGCCCCTCTCGAGAGGCGACGCGAACATCGTTACGCCGGGCGATATAGGGGGGCTTTGGCTTGCCGCAAGGACTCCGGGGGCTTACGATTTCGCGTGATTTTCCCAATGCGGGCCAAGGGGAGTAACACGTTGCAAATGAAGACCGGATTGCTGGTTCCCGCGATCATCATGCTCGCGGCCTGCCACCAGCCCGCCATGCTGTCGGTCGACAAGGCCTGGGTGCGCCTGACGCCGGTGGCCGGCGCACCGTCATCAGCCTATTTTACGATCACGGGCGGGGCCAGGGATGAGACCCTGACCGACGTTTCAGCCCCCGACGCGATGCGCGCCGAGATGCACGAAAACGTATCGCATGCCGGGATCGAGAGCATGAACACGCTCAAGCTCGTCGCGGTGCGCGCGGGCGGCGAGGTTCCGTTCGCGCTGGGCGGCAAGCACGTCATGCTGTTCGGCCTCAAACCAAAGGTGCAGGCCGGCACGACCACGCCGCTGATCTTCACCTTCGCCAGCGGGCAGAAGATCACCGTCAACGCGAAGGTCATGCCGCCGGGCTCGTCGGCGCCGCAGTGACTTCCATGTGCTCCTGCGAAAGCAGGAGCCTCGGGTTGTTTCGCTGACGGCACGTTGCTTGGCCTGGGTTCCTGCTTTCGCAGGAACACGGTGATGGTATGAGCGCATATGGCAGTTGCCGCCGCCCGCCCCCTGACCCCCGGCGAGATTGATCTCGCCCGGTCGATGTTCGGCGACGCGATCGATTATGCGCCGGTGCGCATCGTGCTCGGCAAATGGGCGTTTTTTCAACCGCGCGACGTCGTGATGAGTCCGCGCGGGCGGATCCATTTCCACCCGCACGGCGCCGCTTATCGCGACGATTTCAGCCATGCCGGAATCAATGAGCAGGGCCTGTTCATCCACGAAATGACGCACATCTGGCAGCATCAATGCGGCATCTTCCTGCCGCTCAGGCGCGTGCCCTGGGCGCGGTACGATTACGCGGTGAAGCCTGGCTGGCCGCTCCGGAAATACGGGCTCGAGCAGCAGGCGGAGATCGTCCGCCACGCCTTCCTGATCGGCCTCGGCGCGAGCTTCGCCGGTGCGCCGCCGCTGTCGCAGCTCAGCACCATTTTGCCGTTTCAGTCGTCGCACCGGCGCGATCCGGGGGTGGCGTAGCGCGCGCCGCCCGGCTAGGGACTGGTTTCACAAGAAACCAGTTTCGCAGGAACCGAGACACAATGCCTATCCACGATCTGGCCCATTACGGCCTGTCGGCCGACCGCGGCTATCTGGCGCAGACCGAAATCGATGAGGTCACGCTTCCGGATGATTTCGCCGAGGTCGAGGAGGCCGCGGCGACGCTCTCCGAACTGCTGACCACCGGGCGCGTGCGGCATTTCCTCGCACAGCTGCCGATCCCCGATATCGACGGATTCCTCGCCAGCGCGAGCGAAGCCGAGATCGGCGTGGCGATGGTGCGATATTCGTTCCTCGCGCAAGCCTACGTCTGGGGCGAAGCGACGCCGCCCGCCTATCAACCCGTCACGCTCGCCCAGCCGCTGGTCAAGCTTTCCGATCATATCGGCTTTCCGCCGGTGATGAACTATGCCGGCTATGTTCTCGACAATTGGTATCGCGTCGACAAAACGGGCGGCATCACCCTCGACAACATCGCGATGGACCAGAACTTCTTCGGCGGCCAGGACGAGAATTGGTTCGTGCTCGTCCATGTCGCGATCGAAGCGGTTGCGGGGCGTGCGCTCGACCTCGGGGTCAGGCTGGTCCGCGCGTCGGATGCCGGTGACGCGGCGGCGGTCGAGGCGATGCTGGTCGAGATGAACCAGGTGTGGGACGAAGCCAACGCGATCTTCGACCGCATGGTCGAGAAATGCGATCCGTATATCTATTACAACCGCGTCCGCCCTTATATCCACGGCTGGAAGAACAACCCGGCGATGCCCGAGGGGCTGATCTACGAAGGCGTCGAGAAGTTCGGCGGCATGCCCCAGCCGTTCCGCGGCCAGACCGGCTCGCAAAGCTCGATCGTCCCGGCGATGGACGCGCTGTTCCAGGTCACGCACACCAACGACGAGCTCCGCGAGTTCCTCGCCGACCTCCACCAATACCGCCCGCGCAAGCACCGCGAATTCATCGAGGATTTGCAGGCGTCGAGCCGCTTGCGCGAATTCGCCGTCAACCAGTCGCAGGGTCTCAAGGATGCGTTCAACGCGTGCGTCGAGCAAATCGCGCGGTTCCGCACCCGCCACCTCGAATATGCGGCGTCCTACATCAACAAACAGGCGTCGTCGGGCGCGGGCAACGACCCCGATGTCGGCACCGGCGGCACGCCTTTCATGAAATATCTGAAAAAGCACCGCGACGAGAACCGCGCGCAGACGATCTGACACCATGCGCCCCGCGCGTTAGCCGGATCGCAACGCGTCCCGGCGAACGCGGCGACATGATCCACGACGCTCACGCCTCTCGCGGTGAATTCATCGATCTGTGCGCCCAGATCGAATGCTGGGCGGTGGCCACCATCAATCGCGCCTTGCCGCTCGCGAGCGGCAGGGCCGATAAAATGCCTCATTTGCTGGGACAAAAGCTCAAATTGATCGGCGACCTGGCGGCGGACGATGCGGTGTTCGCGAAGCCCGCGCGTATCCGCGAGTTACTCGGGGAAATCGCGCCACTCATGAAAATGCGGTCCGATCTGGCGCATGCCCGGCTGTTGCATGCCAGCGAAGGCGGCGAGGAAATCTATGCCTTCGAGTTGCCGGCGGCGGCGATCGGCCCGGTAGGCGCCGGCCGCTTCTGGCTGAAGCGCGAAGAGACGCCGGCATTGATTTGCGCGCTCAAGCAAGCGCGTAAAGAACTCGCCGACCAGAAACTGAAATCCTGAATACAAAAAAGGCGCGGAGTCCGAAAACGCCGCGCCCTTTCTGTTCAGATGGATCGTCGGATCAGGCGAGCGCCACCCTGGCCGTACGACGGCGCAGGCTGTAGCCCATCAGCCCGAACCCCAGGATCATCGTCAACCACGTTCCCGGTTCGGGCAGCGGCGTCGTCTGCGCCGCGAACGCACGGTAGGCGTCGGCGGTAGTGAAACGATAGCCCGAATTGGCGAGAACATTAAAATTGATGTTCCAGCCGATCGCGTCATAGGCCGCGAGGTCGAGCGCGGTGACTTCCTGCCGCTGGCCGAGCCCCGAAGTCGGGTCGAGAATGCCGATCTGCGGCACGCCTCCCGGACTGTCCTTCCAGTGCGACGCCTGCCGTCCGTCGCCATTAAGCACGCCGGTCGAGAAGCGCGAATCGCCGAACAGCTGGTTCTGCCCGCCGTCGATCGAGAAATAGGGCGTGTTCTGCGTCGACCAGTCGAGATTGCCGGGCGAGCTGTAGCGAAACAGATCGAGCTGGCTCATCGTCACGAAGCCCTCGGTCGATGTCAGCGACGCAGCGTTGGTCTGGCCCGGCGAGGTCCGCGAATCGTACGAATCGACGCCGCTGACAAAGCCCAGCGCGTGCCCGATCTCGTGAATCGCGACGCCGATAAAGTCGTAGGAGTTCGAAGCAACGCCGTCGGTCGGATCGAAGTCGAAGTTGAACAGCGTGCTGAAGGTGATGCTGCCGTCCACCGAACCATAGTTGATCGCGTTGCCGTTGACGTCGCTGGTCAGACCCAGCGCCTTGGCGCTCGCCTTGGTGACGGCCAGCGTATCGTTGTTGACCGACTGGTCATTGTCGATCCGGGTCGACAGGTCGGTATAGCCGTTATTGGCGTTGACGCCGTTCGCAAAGCCGTTGGCGATCGCCGACACCGACCCCGACAGGCCCGCCCCGGTGTTGATCCCGACGCCGCGCGTCGGCAGCGATGCGACCGCCTGCGCGTCGAGCACGCTGGTCGCATCGGCGGCGGCGGCGGTATAGAATTGGTTGATCGACAACAGCGACCGCGCGCTGCCGGTCGAACCCAGAATGCCCGTGCCGAGCGCCGAGAAACCGATATTGAGGTTGATCGTCACATTGTCGGTGAACACCGAGGACCAGTAAAGCGCCGCGATCTGGAAGCCGCGATAGGCGTTCTGCCCCGCCGTGGTGCTGGTGTCGATCGAGCTGATCAGATTGAAGGTCGGCCCCGCCAGCGCCTGCTGCGCGGGTGCGGCCAGCGCGACCGCCGCGGTGGCGAGACGCAGCAACATCTTGGATTTTTTCACCATATCCCCCTTGTCGTTGAAGCCATCGGCCGGAGCCCTCCCCCCGCCCGATGCCGGCGACCTTAACAGGCCGTTAACCGTTTTCTGGCGGGGCCCTCGATAGCCGTCAAGCCATTCAACCCGTTCGAGGAATTTTTGCCGTCCCGAATCAAGACTGGGACAAAGAGGCTGTCTGATCAAAGTTGGTCGAGCGCCACGCGCTTGTTCTTGTCGAGCTTCTTTCCCGCCCTGGGCATCGGATATTTGAGGCCCGTCGCGCAGTTGAACAGAACCACGTCATCCTCCTCGTTGACCAGCCCTTCGGCAAGCGCCTGACGATACGCCGCCAGCGTCGCGCCACCCTCCGGGCAAAGCAGCAGACCGTCCTTCTTCGCGCAGTCGTCGACTGCTTGAAGGATCGCCGGGTCGCCCACCGCAAGCGCCTTGCCCCCGCTCTCGCGCACCGCGCGCAGGATCAGGAAATCGCCGATCGCTTTGGGCACGCGGATGCCCGCGGCGACGGTATGCGCATCCTCCCAGCGCTCGGCATGTTCCATCCCCGCCTCGAACGCCCTGACGATCGGCGCGCACCCCGACGCCTGCACCGCGAACATCTTCGGGCGCTCGTAGCCGATCCAGCCGAGTTGCTCCATCTCGTCGAACGCCTTCCACATCCCGATCAGCCCGGTGCCCCCACCGGTAGGGTAGAAGATCGCCTTGGGCAGCCGCCAGCCGGATTGCGCGGCGAGCTCCAGCCCCATCGTCTTCTTCCCCTCGATCCGGTACGGCTCCTTCAGTGTCGAGAAATCGAACCAGCGCCCCTCCGCTGCGCCTCTGGCGACGATCGCCCCGCATTCGTCGATCAGCCCGTTGACGCGATAGACCCGTCCGCCCTGCAGCGCGATTTCGCGCACGTTCACCTCGGGCGTGTCGTCGGGGCACAGGATGATCGCCTCGATCCCCGCGCGGCTGGCATAGGCCGCCAGCGCCGCGCCGGCATTGCCGTTGGTCGGCATCGCGATGCGGGTGACGCCCAACTCCTTCGCCATCGCGACGGCCATGACGAGGCCGCGCGCCTTGAAGCTTCCGGTCGGCAATCGCCCCTCGTCCTTGACCAACACATTAGGCGATCCGCTCGACCGGGGGATCGGCGCCAGCGGCGTCTCGATCTCGCCCAGGCTGACGATATTCTCCGTCCGCCGCACCGGCAGCAATTCGCGCCACCGCCACAAATCGGTCGCCCTCGCCTCAACCATCGCGCGCGGGAGGAAAGCGCGGATGGAAGGGAGATCGTAGCACACGAGCAGCGGCTTGCCCGCCGCGGACAGGTTATGGAGCTGGTCGGCTTCGTACCGTTCGCCGGTCAGCGAACATTCGAGGTGCGTAACGAACGTCGGGCGATCGACGGTGAGGTTGGCGTTCATGCCGGTCGCGTAGCGCTACGCGCATGAGTCGTCACCCCGGACCTGACCGGGGTCCCGCTGTTGGTGAAAAAAGAAGAAGCGGATGCCGGATCAAGTCCGGCATGACCGATTTGGGCGACTGCCTACCGGCTCACCACTTACCGCCAAGTTCCTTGATCGCAGCGAGCAACGCCCGCTTGCTCAGCGTGCGGCGGTTGCCGGCGTTGCGGAGAGGATCGGGAATGCCCAACGGCGACTTGCGTGCAGCGATTCTTGCCCCAAGCCGCTCAAGCGGAACGCCCTTCGAGGTCTTCGATCGTGAAGTCACAATCGTCTCTAATTTTTGTAGCCCAAAGCCCGTCATGGCCAACGCTTGCCGTCCGGATGAGGCAAGCTGGTTTCAAAGTATTTCAATTCGTCCAAGCTGTGAATTTTCGAAACCAGCCCTTCCTTCGCGAGGGACGCTGCTGCGACCACCACCTGCCAAGCCCGATCGTCCAAAATTACATCGAAGGCGTAGGCATCGCCTGGGCGATATTGCTTCAAAGCAATGTGCAGAGGCCAGACAATGTTCGCTTCCGCTCGTGACAGTATTTTCGAATCTACCAGCCACTTGAGTGGGGCGTTGTTGGCGGCTGGATCAATCTCCCAGTATGACCCTCCAGCGCTGTCGTAGAAACACTCGACAAACTCGATATAACTGTAATGCGGATTTTGCATGTCAGGGTCGAGCCAAGTGGCTCGCTGATAGTGGAGGTCGGCAAGTTCGGCTATGCTACCGAACAATTGTGACCTAACGTTTCGACGTAGGGTCAAAACCCCATCAGGCTCTTGATTCTCGGCATCCTTCCTGATTCACGTGAGTGTTGGATCGAGGGAGGTGCGCAATGGCGTTGTTCTGGTTGTCGGACGAGGCATGGGCGGCGATCGAG
>JAFEEZ010000173.1 GCA_018240825.1 Pseudomonadota bacterium
ATCTCGTCGCGGCGCGAGGGAAGGCGCGGGACCACGACTTCGCGCGCGCGCCCCAACCTGACGCGCACCGCGGCGCGCGCCAGACGCCGCAGCGGGCGCACGATGGTCCGCGCGAGAAACAGCGAGAGGAAGATCGACACCAGCGTGACGATCCCCAGGACAACGCTCAGCCGAAAGCGTTCGCTGCGCACGGTTTGCGTGATGTCGCGCGCATTCGCGGTGGTCATCACGACCTCACCGTCGGCCAGCGCCGCCGCGGCGGTTATGACGGGGGTGCGGTCCGGCGCGCGCCAGACGCTCGCGGGTGCGGCGTGCGTCGTTCGTGCGGTCCGTACGTCGGGCCACTGGCTGCCGTTTCGACGCTCCCGATAGAGTGGCGCGCGGGGAGCATTGACGACGGTGTCGATCACCGCGTCCAGGAAACGCGCCGCTCCTTGCCGCCAGTCCTGCGTGGTGGGATCGACCAGTTGGACGTTGCGCAATCCCATCGCGCGGGTGTCCCCGGCCAGCGTCCCGTCCGGTTTGAACAGCCGGATGCGCGTGCCGGTGTCACGCGCCAGCTGCAGCGCCAGCGCGGCGCGATGGTCGGGTGCGGAAGCGGTCATCGCGGCTGCGATCAGCCGCGCCTCCCGACTCGCTTGCGCGGTGCGGCTGTCGAGGATCCGGCTACGGTAGGAATCGAGGTAGAAAAATCCGCCGGCCAACAACGCCAGCGCGAAGATGTTGAGCGCAAGGATTCGCGTGGTGAGTGAGATCCGGCCGGACCAGCGCAGCGACAGGTCGCCGCTTTCGCCATCGCCGTCGGGACTATTCCTCCGAAAAACGGTAACCAGCGCCATAGAGCGTCTCGATAGCGTCGAAGTCGTCGTCGACTTCGCGGAACTTGCGGCGGACGCGCTTGATGTGGCTGTCGATCGTGCGGTCGTCGACGTAGATGTCGTCCTGGTACGCGGCATCCATCAACTGATTGCGGGTCTTGACCACGCCCGGACGCTGGGCGAGCGCCTCGAGGATCAGGAATTCGGTGACGGTCAGCGTGACGTTGTCGCCGCGCCACGTCACCTTGTGCCGGGCGGGGTCCATCTGCAGCCGCCCGCGCTCGATCAGCGTTTCGGCGACGGCTTCTTCACCGCTCGCCGATTGCGCGACGTCGGTGCGGCGCAGGATCGCCCGGATGCGCGCGATCAGCAGCCGCTGGCTGAACGGCTTGGCGATGTAATCGTCCGCGCCCATCGCCAGCCCGAGCGCTTCGTCGAGTTCGTCGTCCTTGCTGGTCAGGAAAATCACCGGAATGTGGCTCTTCTCGCGGAGGCGGCGGAGCAATTCGAGTCCGTCCATTCGCGGCATCTTCACGTCGAAGATGGCAAGGTCCGGCGGATTGTCGACCAGCGCCTTCAATGCGGTTTCGCCGTCGGAATAGACGCGGGTCAGGAATCCTTCCGTCTGCAACGCGATCGACACGGAAGTCAGGATATTCCGGTCGTCGTCAACCAGCGCGATCGTAGCCGTCATGGCGCACGCCTAAAGGAAAGGCAGTTAACGCTCAATGGCCGGTTTGACGGCGGTTGGGGCGGGGGATATTGGCGCGATCAACGCCAATGCATACGAATGCATGGCTAAAAACAGAACCGTTTGAGGAACACATCGTGAGCGAGCGCATCCCCGACGCCGGGCTCGAGTCGCAGGGCATCGAGACCCGCGCCGACCTTCACTGGAATCTGGTCACTGCGCGGCTGGTCGACGCCGCGGTCCGGCGCGGCGAGGGCAAGTTGTCCGCCGACGGACCGCTGGTCGTCGAGACTGGCCCGCACACGGGCCGATCGGCGCAGGACAAGTTCACCGTGCGCGACGCCGAGACCGAAAACACCGTGTGGTGGGGCAAGTCGAACAAGGCGATGTCCCCCGACCATTTCGCCGTGTTGAAGCGCGATTTCATGGCTGCGCTGCGGGACAAGGAAGACCTCTATATCCAGGACCTCTACGGCGGCTCCCAGCCGGAATACCGCGTCAAGGTCCGCGTCGTGAACGAACTCGCCTGGCACAATCTGTTCATCCGCACGATGCTGGTTCGGCCCGAGGCGCATGACCTCAAGGGGTTTGCGCCCGAATACACGATCATCGACCTGCCCAGTTTCCGGGCGAATCCGGAAAGGCACGGCACGCGCGGCGAAACGGTGATCGCGGTCAACTTCACCGAGAAGCTGATCCTGATCGGCGGCACGCGTTACGCGGGCGAAATGAAGAAGTCGGTATTCGGATTGCTCAACTACCTGTTGCCCATGCAGGGCGTGATGCCGATGCATTGCTCCGCCAACATGGCGCACGACGGTACGAACACGGCGGTGTTCTTCGGGCTGTCGGGCACCGGCAAGACCACGCTGTCGGCCGACGCCAGCCGCACGCTGATCGGCGACGACGAGCATGGCTGGTCGGACGAAGCGGTGTTCAACTTCGAGGGCGGCTGCTACGCCAAGATGATCCGTCTGTCGGCCGACGCGGAACCGGAAATCTTCGCCACCACCAAGCGGTTCGGCACGGTGCTCGAAAACGTCGTGATGGACCCGGTGACGCGGCAGCTCGACCTCGACGATAACCGCCTCGCGGAGAACAGCCGCGGCGCGTACCCGATCGATTTCATCCCGAACACCTCGTCCGAGAATATGGGGCCGGTTCCGAACAACGTCATCTTCCTGACCGCCGATGCCTACGGCGTGCTGCCCCCGATCGCGAAGCTGACGCCGGACCAGGCGATGTATCACTTCCTTTCGGGCTATACCGCCCGCGTCGCCGGCACCGAGATCGGCGTGACCGAACCGGAG
>JAFEEZ010000174.1 GCA_018240825.1 Pseudomonadota bacterium
GGTCCCGGCCTGCGCCGGGACGACGAAATGATCTCCGTCATGTCGTCACTCATCCGGATACGCGAAAGGATCGGTCTTGACCGGCTGCGTCGGAAGCGGCGGGCGCGGCAGCGCGTCGCCATTCGCAGCGTTCCAGAGGAACGCCGCCAGGATCACCGCCGCCTGGCGCATGTCGTCGCCCTTCAGATGATCGAACGTGTCGATCGACGTGTGGTGGACGCGGCTGCCGTAGTCGAGCGGGTCCTGAACGAACTGGAATCCCGGCAAGCCCACCGCCTGCATGAAGACGTGGTCGGTGCCGCCGGTCTTGCGGATCACCACCGAAGACGCGCCCATCGCGTTGAACGGCGTCAGCCATTCCTTGAAGATCGGCACTACCGCGGGATTGTTTTCGGCATAGATGCCCCGCAACTTGCCGGAGCCGTTGTCGATGTTGAAATACGCGGCCAGTTTCGACCATTCGGGCTTGGGGGTGATCGGCCAGCGATTGTCCCAGCCGTAATAGCGCGCCATGCCCGTCGCGTTCGCATTGCCGCCGCGCGTCACGAAATGCTGTTCGATATAGGCCAGGCTGCCGAGGATGCCCTGCTCTTCGCCCGCCCATAATGCGAAGCGGATCGTCCGCCTGGGTTTCGGCATCTTCGACAGGATGCGCGCCGCTTCCATGATCATCGCGGCGCCCGCGCCGTTGTCCGCCGCGCCGTCGCCCGCTACCCACGAATCGAGGTGCGCACCCGCCATCACATAGCTTCCGTCCTTCGCCGTCCCGGGAATGTCGGCGATGACGTTATAGGCCTTGGTGTCGCTGTCGTCGAAACGGACCTGGCTGTCGATCGAGACCGTCGGCGCGAGGCCTAGCCCGGCGAGCCGCGCAAGGCGGCGGTAATCCTCCGCCGCTATTTCGACGCCGGGGGTTTTGACCGTGTCGCCGGCGCCGAACAGATAGCCCTCGCCATGGACCAGCTTGCCGTCGAGCCGCGACTTGGTGGCGTAAGCGACTGCGCCCTCTTCCTGCAGGAAGGCGTCCAGCGCCTTGGCGAAGCCCAGCCGCTTGATCCGGCGGTCGGTCGCATCGGGATCGTAAGTCGGCTGGACGAACTGATCCATCCTGGCGAGTTCGTCGTCGGTCCATCGTTTGAACGCCGGCGTCGCGGGTTCCGAACCAGTATCGGGCTTCGTCACCAGCACGATCTTGCCGCGCAGTTTGCCCTTCCACTTGCCGAAGTCGGCGGGCGACGCCATCGGCGCGACGACCGCTTCCGCGGTCACTGCGCCGTTGGTCGCCGGGGTCCAGGCGATCGGGATCGCGGTCAGCTGGATCGGACGCGGGCTGATCATCCGCACGTTCGAGCTTTCGATCCACCAGCCGCGGCCGAACTCGAACCCTTCCTTATGGACGTTCGACAGGCCCCATTCGTTGAACTTGCCCATCGTCCAGCCTTCCGCCTTGCGCATCGCGGGCGAGTTGGTGAGCCGCGGACCGATCTGATCGGCGAGATATTCGGCGGTCAGCATCACCTGGCTGTGATTGAACCCTTCGTCCATGATGCGTGTGGTCATCGAAAGGTCGCTGGATTGCGACGCCACGGGAATGACAAAGGCGACAGCCGCGACGGCGGCGAACAGGGTTTTGCGCATTGATGAGGTCCCCAGGGAGCGACGAACGGCCCGCACGCTATTGCCGCGCCGCGCCTGGCGCAAGGGCGGGCGAGGCGCGTTGACAGCGCGGCTGCGCTTGGGCATGGGGCGCCCTCGCTTTCCACGAGCGACCGCCCATCCAAAGGGCGACGACCTGGGGACAGGTGGCCGAGTGGTTAAAGGCAGCAGACTGTAAATCTGCCCGGGTTTCCCGTACGCTGGTTCGAATCCAGCCCTGTCCACCATCGACGATAGCGGTTAGGGTCAGGCATGGCCCGCGCCTTCGCCGATTTTCCCGATCCGCAAGCCGACTGGAGCCTGCCCGGCTGGCTCTACACCGACCCCGAATATTTCGGCGTCGAGATGGAGCGCGTGATCCGCCCATCGTGGCAGATCGTATGCCACCAAAGCCAGATCGCGCGGGCCGGCGACTTCCACACGATCGACTATCTTGGCGAAAGCGTCATCGTCATGCGCGGAGACGACGGCGAGGTGCGCGGCTTCTCCAATGTCTGTCGTCACCGCGCGATGCGGCTGGTCGAGGGACCGTCGGGGTGCGCGAGGAAGCTGGTCTGCCCGTATCACGCATGGACCTATGCGAGCGACGGCCGGCTGACCGGCGTGCCGGTGAAGGGCGATTACCCCGCGCTGCGACTGGAGGATAACGGGCTCGCGCCGGTAGAGGTCGAAATCTGGCGCGGATTCGTGTTCGTCCGGCTGGAGAGCGACGGCGGACCTTCAGTGGCGGCGATGATGGCGCCGTACGACCATGAGATCGCGCCCTACCGGTTCGAGGATATGCGCTGCATCAGCCCGGCTCGGCTCCGCGACCGCGCGGTCAACTGGAAGAATGTCGGCGACAATTATTCGGACAATCTCCACATTCCCGTCGCGCATGACGGGCTGACGCGGTTGTTCGGCAAATCCTATGCAATCGAGGCGCGTGCTTACGTCGACAAGATGTCCGGGCAGATCGTCGACCGGCCGTCCGGCAATCCATGGGAACGCTTCTACCAGAAGCATCTGCCACGCGTAGATCACTTGCCCGAAGGCAACCAGCGGCTGTGGCTCTATTACAAGCTCTGGCCGAACATGGCGTTTGACCTCTACGCCGATCAGATCGACTTCATGCAATGGCTGCCGACCGGCCCGACGGCGTGCGTGCTGCGTGAAATGGCGTTCGCGCTCCCCGACGACCGTCGTGAGATGCGCCTCGTGCGCTACGCCAACTGGCGGATCAACCGCGTCGTCAATGCCGAGGACACCTGGCTGATCGAGCGCGTCCAGCGGGGGATCGCGTCGCGCAGCTACACCGCCGGGCCGATCGGTGCGAGCGAGGTGTGCCTGCGCAGTTTCGCCAGGAAGATCCGCGCGCTGATCCCCGAAGCGCGGCTGCCTCGTGCGCCGGCGCCGGGCTGGTCGCGGCGGCCACGCTCCGCTTGATGTTGCACCCGTGCACTCCTCCAACCGTTCGCCCTGAGCTTGTCGAAGGGCGTGCCCAGCCCACGTGCTTCGACAAGCTCAGCACGAACGGCGGATTTTGTCCGCGGTCGACCCTTCGAGACGACAAAACATGACGAAAGCATACGACGCGCTGATCATCGGCGGAGGGCATAACGGGCTGGTCTGCGCTTTCTATCTCGCCCGCGCGGGGCTGAAGGTGCGCATCCTCGAACGCCGCGACGTGATCGGCGGCGCGGCGGTGACCGAGGAGTTTCACCCCGGCTTTCGCAATTCCACCGCGAGCTACACCGTCAGCCTCCTCCGCCCCAAGGTGATCAAGGACATGCGCCTCCACGAGCGCGGCTGGCGGATCGTCGAGCGGACGATCAGCAACTTCTTCCCGCATGAGCACGGCTATCTCAAGCTCGGCGGGGGGACGGCCCGCACGCAGGCCGAATTCGCGCGCTTCAGCCAGAAGGACGCCGAGACCTTCCCCCGATACGAGGAAGCACTGGAACGTGTCGCCGAGGTGCTGCGCGACATGGCGCTCAAGACGCCGCCCAACGCCGGCGGCGGCATCCGGTCGCTGCTTTCCGCAGCCGCGCAGGGCAAGCGGCTCGCCGGCATGGACATCGAAGCGCAACGCGACGTGATGGACCTGTTCGTCAAGTCGGCGCGCGATTTCCTCGAAGGCTGGTACGAGAACGAATATATCCAGGCCGCGTTCGGGTTCGACGCGGTGGTCGGCAATTACGCCAGCCCCGACACGCCGGGCAGCGCCTATGTTCTCCTCCATCATGTGTTCGGCGAGGTGAACGGCAAGAAGGGAATGTGGGGGCACAGCGTCGGCGGGATGGGCGCGATCACGCAGTTCATGGCCGAGGCGTGCGCCGAGATGGGGGTGGAGGTCAGCCTGGAGGCGCCGGTCGCGAAGGTGCTGGTCGATGGCGGCAAGGCGGTAGGCGTGAAGCTGGAGAGCGGCGAGGAGATTGCAGCGGGGATCGTGATCGCCAATGCCGGGCCGGCCTTGGTGTTCCGCCAGTTGGTCGACCGCGCCGATCTGCCCGCCGACTTCGCGCACCGAATCGCCCGCTACAAGACGGGATCGGGTACGTTCCGCATGAACGTCGCGCTGAGCGAGCTGCCCGATTTCACCGTGCTGCCGGGCAAGGACAAGGCCGAGCATCACACCGCCGGCATCATCATCGCGCCGACGCTCGATTATATGGATCGCGCTTATACCGACGCGAAGGCCATTGGCTGGTCGAAGGCGCCGATCGTCGAGATGAAGATTCCGAGCACGGTCGACGACAGCCTGGCACCGCCGGGCCAGCACGTCGCGTCGCTGTTCTGCCAGCAATTCGATCCCGCGGTCGATTGGGACGCGCACCGCGAGGAAGTCGCCGACCTGATCATCGACACCGTCACGCGCCATGCCCCCAATTTCAAGGCGGCGGTGATCGCGCGGCAGATCCATTCGCCGCTCGACCTCGAGCGCAAGTTCGGGCTGATCGACGGGGATATCTTCCACGGGCATATGTCGCTCGACCAGCTGTGGGCCGCGCGTCCGATGCTCGGCCACGGCGACTACCGCAGCCCGATCAAGGGCCTCTATATGTGCGGGTCGGGCACGCACCCCGGCGGCGGCGTCACCGGCGCGCCGGGACACAATGCCGCGCACGAGATTTTGCGTGACCGCTCGTTGCTAGGCCGGTTGTTCGGCTGACGCGGCCGCCCGGCGCGTTACGGCATAGAGCGGCAACGCGATCGCCATCAGCGCGATGCTGAGCAA
>JAFEEZ010000175.1 GCA_018240825.1 Pseudomonadota bacterium
GCGGCTGGATCGAGCAATCTGATCGGCGGCTGGGGCACCGGCCTGCCGTTTTCCACCGAGGACGATTATCTCGCGGGCTGGCTGCGCGAGGGCGGCGGCGCGTCGATCGGGCATCGCCGCTGGATCCTCGATCCCTTTCTGGGGAAGGTGTCCTACGGCCGCGCCTCGCTGGCGCTTGCCGATGGTTCGCGCGCCAGCGCCGCAGCGATGAAGGTGTTCGGCTTCAGCGGCGGCGTCGCCGTGCCGGGGGGCGTGCCCGGATTCGTCGCCTATCCGTTCGGCGACTATCCCGCGCGCTATTTCCAGCCGGGCGACTATTTGTCGTTCACCGCGATCGCCAATACCGGAGGCGCATTCGGGAGCAACGGTTCGGTCAGCTTCGCGGGTGCGACGATCCGCGTGACGGGGCCGACGGGCAATCTGGCGGTGACGGATGTTGCGAGCGACAATGACGGTTACGGCGTCGCCAACAGCGTGCAGTGGCGCGTCACCGGCCTCCAGCCGGGCGTCATCTACACCGTGACGATCAGCGGCGTGAGCGGCGCGCCGCAGGCGAGCTACATCTACAGCTTCAAGATCAGCTAGGCGTCTGCGCTAACCCAGCGCCGCCAGCTTTTCCTCGGCTTGGCGGTCGAGTTCGGCGCGGCTCTTTCTTTCGCTCGCGGTCTTGAGCTGGCCGCACGCCGCGTCGATGTCGCGCCCGCGCGGCGTGCGGACGGGGGCGGAGATGCCCGCCTCGAATACGATGTTGGAAAACGCCTTCACCCGTTCGGGCGTCGAAGTGTCGTAAGGTGCCCCCGGCCACGGGTTGAACGGGATCAGATTAACCTTGGCTGGCAGCTTGTACTTGCGGATCAGCCGGACGAGTTCGCGCGCATCGGCGTCGCTGTCGTTCTTGTCCTTGAGCATCACGTACTCGAACGTGATCCGCCGGGCGTTATTGGCGCCCGGATAATCGGCGCACGCCTGGAGCAGTTCGTCGATCCCGTACTTGCGGTTCAAGGGCACGATCTCGTCCCGGATTTCCTTGGTCACTGCATGCAGCGACACCGCGAGGTTGACCCCGATCTCCTCGCCCGCGCGCGCCATCATCGGCACCACGCCACTGGTCGACAGCGTGATTCGCCGCTTCGACAGCGCGAGGCCGTCACCGTCCATCACCAGCTTCAGCGCATCGCGGACATTGTCGAAATTGTAGAGCGGCTCGCCCATCCCCATCATCACGATGTTGGTCAGCATCCGCCCCTCGGGCTGCGACGGCCATTCGCCGAGCGAATCGCGCGCCAGCATGACCTGGCCGACGATCTCCGCCGGGGTCAGGTTGCGCACCAGCCGCATCGTGCCGGTGTGGCAGAACCGGCAATTGAGCGTGCACCCGACCTGGCTCGACACGCACAGCGTCCCGCGATCGGCGTCCGGGATGAACACCATCTCGTAATCCTGCGCATCGGGCGAGCGCAGCAGCCATTTTCGCGTGCCATCGGTCGACACTTGCTGCTCGATCACTTGCGGACGGCTGATCACAAAGCGATCGGCGAGCCACGCCTGAAGCGTCTTTGAAATGTCGGTCATCACCGAAAAATCGGTCGCGCCGCGATTGTAGATCCAGTGCCAGAGCTGCTTGGCGCGCAGCTTGGCCTGCCTCGGCTCGAGCTGCGACGTCTCGAGCGCCATCCGCAGGTCGTCCTTCGACAGCCCGAGCAAGTCGATCCGCCCGTCGGCGCGCAGCGCCACGGCGCGCGGGACGGGCACGGGATCGATGTGCCCGGGAATGGGCATGAGGGCCGACGACGCTGTCTGCATGGCCGCGCACATAAGCGAAAAGCGCGGCCTTTTCTAGGTGGCGACTCGCTTGCGATAGGTGAAGTCATACGCGGGCTTCCAGGTCTTGCCGTCGTCGGTCGAGAGTTCGCCGCGTTGCGTAACGCTGCCGTCGGGGTTGGGCTTGACGGTCATGCGGTTGGTGACCGGGCCGTTTCTGGACAGAAACACCATCGCGCCGTCGGCAATGCCCCCCGTCAGCGTCGCCGCTGTGCCGCTATTGTCGGTGTAGAATTGCCGCCAGCCCTTGTCGGCCGGGACATAGGCGCTGATCGACCGGCCGTGATAGTCGACCGGCTTGCCGCCAAGCCCGATGGTCCGGTCGAACGTCTCGCTGATCGCGCAGCCGACGATCTTTTCGATCCGGCTGCGCGCGACCTTCGTGCTGCCCGAATAGACGTCCCAGTCGCCGATCCAGAAATCGAACGCCTTGTGGTCGGCGTCGCCGCAATCGATTTTGGGCGGGGCAGGCGGTGGCGTGGTCTGAGGCGCGACGGCAAGCAGGAGCGGAATAAGGAACATCGCGACCTCCGGATCGGTGTATCAGGAAGCTGACACAGTTGAACCTTGTCTGCAAGTCTAGCGCCTGCACGCCAGTGCGGCGGCGTCGATCGCCGTAGCGGCGCCTGACAGCGCATACGTGTCGGCGAACGGCGACCCATCGCGTCCCAACGCCTCGACGCTGAGCGACCGGCTCGACCGCATCGCGGCGACGATCGCGGCGTCGGTGCGCGCGTCGGGGGCCCAGGCGTCCATATCGCCCGCGACCAGATCGAACCGCCGCTCGCCGACCGACAGCGTGACTCGCGCGGCGCCGGCGCGCGGACGACTGAGCCGGACATGGAGCTGGCCGCGAAGATGCCGGTCCGGCCAGGTCGCGATGCTGAGGAACCCGGCGCGCCGCGCCGGATCGACCGGCTGCGCGATCGCGAAGCAGTGTCGTGGAGCGTCGTCGGTGAACGCGCCCCAGCCGCCATAGACGCCGATCGTCTCGCGCGCGCCAAGTAGCAACAGCACGGCCAGCGCGCTCACACCGTTTCTCCGCCGCCGCCGAGACGGACAATCGTCTCGACCCCGGCCTCGATCATCACCAGCGAGCCTTGCGGCAGGTGCGCCGCGGCAGGCGCCCCGAAGCGCTCGATAAGAGGACCGCCGGTCATCATCCCGCGCATCACGCGGCTCGAAATGCCGTGCATGATGACCAGCCGGTCGCCCTCATCCTCGTCGGTGTCGGCCAGCCAACCCGACACGCGTTCCATAATCTCGTGGTAGAGTTCGCCGTCGGGCGCCGAGAGCAGCAATCCGCTCGGCCGGTCGATCACGTCGCCGGCCTCGGCAATGACGTCGGCATAATAGCGTCCGCCCCAGCTGCCCATGCCGATTTCGGTCAGCCGCGGGTCGGTCTTCGCGTCGTGCCAGTCGAGCCCGACATGCTCCGCCATCACCGCCAACGTCTGTAGCGCGCGACCGGTCGGTGATGCCCATAATGTCAGCGCGGGCTTGTCGCCCAACGCGTGACGCAACGCCTCCCCCATCTCGTCCGCCTGGCGGAACCCGGCGCGCGTCAGCGGCGTGTGCGACGCGTCGCCCTGCAATCGCCCGGCGGCGTTGAAGACGGTTTCGCCGTGTCGGGCGATGAAATCGCGACCGCGCCGGTTGGTTCTCATGGCGCGCGTTTCAACCCCCTGTGGCGCGAAAGCAACGGATTTCCGCGTTTATCTGGGGTTCATGCAACCTCTCCGACGCCCGAGCGCTTGGCGCAACCCACCCACGGTTCCGGGTGGAGCATTTGGAGTTGTTTTATGCGTAAGTTCGTTTTCGCCGCCGCCAGCCTCACGGCGCTGGTCCTCGCAGCCCCCGCCTTCGCGCAGTCCGGCCCGCCGTCCGATCCCGACACGAAATTCAACGGCGCGCGCGCCGGCGTCCTGCTGGGCTATGACCGCGTCCAGCCCGGTCAGGTGCCCAATTCGAATATCGACGACAGCAATTCGGCGAGCGGTCTGACCTATGGCGGCGACGTCGGTTATGACGTGCAGAGCGGGCGCTGGGTGTTCGGCGCCGAGGGCGAAGTGACGGGTTCGACGGCCAAGGTAACGAACAATCCGTCGGCCGCCGGCGCGCTCGGCTATGGCCGGGTCAAGGCCGGCCGCGACCTGTACGCCGGCGCGCGGATCGGCTACGCGGTCGCGCCACGCACCTTGCTCTACGCCAAGGGCGGCTACACCAACCAGCGGCTCGACCTTGTCGCCTCCGACGGCGCCACCGAAACCGGCCGGCATTACAACCTCGACGGCTGGCGCGCGGGCGCGGGGATTGAGCAGAAGCTCGGCCGCAACAGCTACGCCAAACTCGAATATCGCTATTCGAACTACGGCGACGCGCGGCTCGAATATCCGAGCGGCGGCAACACCAACAACTTTTCGGTCGATACGGACCGGCACCAGATCGTGGCCGGGCTCGGCTTCCGTTTCTGATACGCCGCTGCCCCGCAAAAGCTGTGGGAAACCGGGGTCGGAGCGCTTGCTCCGGCCCCTTTTCCGTTTAAGGAAGCAGGACGGCAAAATGCCCCCGGATTCGATATGTCTGGCGGGAAGGAAATGGGCGCCGGCCCGGGGGTAAGGTTGATGAAGGCGACGATCGAACGCGCAACGCTCCTCAAGGGGTTGAGCCATGTCCAGTCGGTGGTCGAGCGCCGCAACACGATTCCGATCCTCTCCAACGTACTGATCGACGCGACCGCCGACGGCCAGCTCAAGCTGATGGCGACCGACCTCGACCTCCAGATCAACGAAAGCGTCCCCGCCGCGGTCGATCAGCCGGGCGCGACCACCGTGTCGGCGCACACCCTGTTCGACATCGCGCGCAAGCTGCCCGAAGGCAGCCAAGTCAGCCTCTCGGCGGCCGAGGGCAAGATGACGATCGTCGCGGGACGCGCGCGGTTCCAGCTCGGCACGCTGCCGCGCGACGACTTCCCGGTAATCGCCGAAGGCGAACTGCCGACCCAGTTCGAACTGCCCGCCGAGACGCTCAAGCAGATCATCGACAAGACTCGCTTCGCGATCTCGACCGAGGAAACGCGGTATTACCTCAACGGCATCTTCTGGCACGTCGCCGAAGACGCCGGTTCGGGGGGCCAGCCGGTGCTCAAGGCCGCGGCGACCGACGGCCACCGCCTCGCCCGCGTCACGCTGCCGCGCCCCGACGGCGCAGAGGGGATGCCCGACATCATCATCCCGCGCAAATGCGTCGCCGAACTCCGCAAGTTGCTCGACGAAATCGACGGGTCGGTCGGCGTATCGCTGTCGGGATCGAAAATCCGCTTCGACATGGGCCAGGCGCTGCTCACCTCGAAGCTGATCGACGGCACCTTCCCCGATTACAGCCGCGTCATCCCGACCGGGAACGACAAGATCCTCAAGATCGATCCGCGCAGCTTCGAGGAGGGCGTCGACCGCGTCTCGACAATCGCCACCGAAAAGACCCGCGCGGTCAAGATGGCGCTCGACCGCGACAAGATCACGCTGTCGGTTACATCGCCGGAAAACGGCACCGCGGCGGAGGAAGTCCCCGGCGACTATGCCGCGACCGGGTTCGAGATCGGCTTCAACAGCCGCTACCTGCTCGACATTCTCGGCCAGATCGAGGGCGATTCGGTCGAAGTCCACCTCGCCGACGCCAGCGCCCCGACCCTGATCCGTGAGAATGACAAGAGCCCGGCGCTGTACGTGCTGATGCCGATGCGAGTGTGACCGTCCCTCTAATCCGTTCGCCCCCAGCACGAACGGATTGAGATTTGGCAGGCTCTACTCCGACAATGCCAGCAGTTTCCGCCGCAACCCCGGCCAATCCTCGAACTGCCACGATTCGGGCCGCTCGATGCCGATGATCGGGTCGGTCTTGGTGCTCATCCGCTGCGGCGTCACTGGCGCGCCGCCGATATAGCGGAACACCGCGACCATCGGGTGAAGCGGGTCGCGATCGCTTTCGTCGAGCACCACCGCCAGCCGGTCGCTGCGCAGCCGCACCAGCGCGCCGGGCAGGAACGTGCCGACGACCCGCGCGAACGCGCGGACGACGCGCTCGTCGAATGCGCCGCGTTCGGCCTTCAGATGATCGATCGCCTGGCTCGACGGCCATTTCTCGCCGCCGGGCGGCGGATTGATCGCCTTGTCGTAAAAATCGCAGACCGCCGCCATCTGCGCGTAGACGCTGATCGCTTCGCCCGTCACCCCGTCCGGATAGCCGGCTCCATCGGGTCGCTCGTGATGGTTGCGGCACACGTCGAGCACGATTCCGGGCATGTCGGGCACGACGCTCACGATTTCATGGCCGCGCAGGGCGTGTTCTCGCATCAAGTCTGCTTCTTCGACGGTGAGCTTGCCCGGCTTGTCCAGCAGGTCGGACGGCATCGTCGCCTTGCCGATGTCGTGCAGCAATCCCGCCAGTCCCGCGTCCCGGATCAATTCGGGGTCGAGTTGCATTTCCTGCGCCAGAGCGATCATCCACCCGCATACCGCGACCGAGTGCAAATAGGTTTGTTCATGACGTTCGCGCAGCCGGGTGATGCCTGGCAGCGCCAGGGGATCGCGGATCAGCGACGCGGTGACGGCATCCACGATCTCGACCAGTTCGGTCTTCTCGAGCGGCTTGCCCGCCTGCACCGCCGCGAACGATTCGGCCATCGCGTCGCGGCCCGCGTCAAGCACGGCGCGCGCCCGCGCCCGCTCCTCCTGGTGCGAGGCGGGACGGCTGCGCAGATGAAGCTCGCGGGCTTTGCCGAAAGCCGGTCGCGGCCGCGCCACAGGCGTTGACGGGTGTTGCGCCGGATCGCGCCAGTCGCCGGAAAACCAGGCGTCTCGATCATCCGCCATGAGTTCCGGGAATCTCCGTCCAGTCGCGACGCCGATAGCTAGCGCTTGACCAGCATAGATCGCAAACGCCTACATCAATTGGAAAATTCCGACAAATGATATCGGCGTGCCGGGGCTTGACCAGACCGCTCGAATGCATTACTAACATCAATGTCAGTAAGGAATCGGACAAATGGCCGCCAAGCTCCCCCCCTTCCCCGGCACGACCGGCAAGCGCGATTGGAAGACCGCGTTCGACGCGATCAGGAAATTGCTCGCGAACGGCGACGACACGACGCAGGTGTTTCGCATCATGCGCGCGCTCAACGTCGGCAATGCGCCGATGAACTATGCCAGGTTCATCGCAACCGAAGAGGGCGGACGGATGGCGTATGAGCGCAAGGAACTCGCCCAGATCTTCTCGCAGCCCGGTTACGCCCGACAGTTCGCACCCGGCACCGTGGGCGCGGCATACAACCATTTCCTCGAATCGACCGGCTATTCGGCCGACGGGCTTGCCGAAGTCAGCAAGATCAACCGCGAAGAGGATATGCTCCACCCTTATGCCTGGTTCGGCCGACGCATTCGCGACACGCACGACATCTGGCACGTGCTGACCGGTTACAAGGCGGACGAGAGCCTGGGTGAAGCGGCTTTGGTCGCGTTCAGCTATGCGCAGGTCGGCGGGCTCGGCTGGGCGTTCATCGGCGGCGCGGCGGCGCTCAAGAGCCGCAAGGTGACGGGCAACAATCTATTCATCAAAGCGGTGTGGGAAGGCTATAAGCGCGGCAAGAAAGCCAAGTGGATTTCGGGCGAGGATTACGAAGCGCTGATGCGCGAACCGCTCGACCATGCGCGCCGGCGGCTCGGTCTCGGCGAGCCGGTCGCCTACCTCAAGGCGCAGCGCGAACTCGGCCCCGAAATGGCGTCGTATCTCAGCGAGCGCCGTGAAGCGAACGGCGCGCCGGAGAAGCTCGCAGCCTAAATCGTTTGCGCCGTTCACGCGGCGCCGCCGCGGCTGTTTCTGCTTTACGGCAACAGCCGCTAGAGACGCCGCAATGCTGTCGCGCCTCGTCCTGACCGATTTCCGCAACCACGCAGAAGCCGTGCTCCATCCCGGGTGCGGCTTCGTCGTGCTGACGGGCGATAACGGCGCGGGCAAGACGAATGTGCTGGAGGCGGTGTCGCTGCTCGCGCCAGGGCGCGGGCTGCGCCGCGCGCCCTTGTCCGACATGGCGCGACAGGGCGGCGCCGGAGGGTTCGGCATCGCGGCGAGCCTCGTCGGCGACATAGAGATCGGAACGGGCACGCAACCAACCGCGCCCGAGCGCCGCATCGTCCGGATAAACGGCGCCACGACAGCCGCGACTGCCCTGGCCGAATGGCTGACGGTGCTGTGGCTGACCCCGGCGATGGATCGGCTGTTCGTCGAGCCCGCGGGCGAGCGCCGGCGCTTCCTCGACCGGCTGACGCTCGCGCTGCGCCCCGATCATGCGAGCCGCGCCAACCGCTACGAAGCGACGATGCGCGCACGCAACCGTTTGCTCGCCGAGGACGGGCCGCACGACGATGCGTGGCTGGCCGCGCTCGAGGCGCAGATGGCCGAGCACGGCGCGGCGATCGATGCCGCGCGGCGCGAGACCGTCGCCGCGCTCGGCGAGCGGCTCGCGAATCAGCCCGCCGGGCCGTTCGCGCGCGCCGGACTGGCGCTCGAAGGGTGGACCGACACCGGCGCGCTCGCCGACGAACTTGCGCAGGGCCGCCGCCGCGACGCCGCCGCCGGCCGCACGCTGACCGGGCCGCATCGCAGCGACCTGGCGGTCACGCATCTCGACAAGCGGCAGCTTGCCACCCTGTGCTCGACCGGCGAGCAGAAAGCGCTATTGCTCGGACTGGTTCTCGCGCATGCCGAACTCACCGCCGCGCGAACCGGGCGCCCGCCGGTTCTGCTGCTCGATGAGGTCGCCGCGCACCTCGACCCGTCACGCCGCGCCGCGCTGTTCGACCGGCTGGCGTCGACCGGCAGCCAGGTCTGGATGACCGGCACCGAGCCGGCGCCGTTCGCCGGGATCGGGCAAGCGAGCCGATTCGACGTCGCCGACGGTCGAGTCACAGCCCGATCGTCTTCGGCAGCCAGCGTGCCGCCGCGTCGGGACTGACCTTTCCGGCATCGCGATCGGCCGGCACGACGAAGCTGCCCCCGGCGCATGCTCTTCAAAATGCTCGTCCTCCGCCACGCCGGACTTGTTCCGGGGTCCAACGTGCCCCAAGCATTGCCGTCAAAAGGATGATTGGATGCCGGGACACGCCCGGCACGACGAACGGAGAGGCGCGAATGACCATCAAGGCGATCTTCATCACCGGCGGCGGATCGGGCATCGGGCGCGCAGTCGCGCAGCGCTTTGCGCGCGAAGGCTGGCGCGTCGGGCTGGCCGACGTCAACACGGCGGGTATGCGCGAAACCGCGGCGATGCTCCCTGCGGGGATGGTCGAGACCTACACGATGGACGTCCGCGACCGCGGCGCCTGGCAAGCCAACCTCGACGCTTTCACCGCCAAATCGGGCGGGCGGCTCGACGTATTGTTCAACAATGCCGGGATCGGCGTCGGCGGCCCGATCGCGCAGATGAGTTTCGAGGACATGGACCGCGTCGTCGCGATCAATCTGGGGGGCGTGCTCAACGGGGCGAAGATCGGGCATGCCTACCTCGCGAAAACGCCTGGGTCGTGCCTGCTCAACACCGCCAGCGCATCGGCGATCTACGGCACGTCCGGGCTCGTCGTCTATTCAGCGACCAAGTTCGGGGTCCGTGCGTTGACCGAGGGACTGGACGGCGAATGGCATGGCGACGGGATCAAGGTGCGCGATCTGGTTCCCGGCTTCATCGACACGCCGCTGTTGCAGGGGGGAATCGAGGGCAGCAACCAGAACATCCGCGAAGTCGTCCAGGAAGCGGGGCTCGAACTGACCAGCGCCGCCGACGTCGCCGACGCGGCATGGCGCGCGGTGCACGGCGATGCCGTGCATACCTATGTCGGCAAGACCGCATTCCGGCTAAAATTCGCCGCGAAATGGCTCCCGAAACAGATCAGGAAGCAGATGCGGCGCGGGATTGCGGCGCCCGCCGGCTAATCCACCAGCGCGTCGATCGCTTCGGCCATCGCGACATCGCGCGCCGAAAGCCCGCCGGCGTCGTGCGTCGTCAAGGTAATGTCGACGCGGTTCCACACGTTGAACCATTCGGGGTGGTGATCGGCTTTCTCGGCGATCAGCGCGACGCGGGTCATGAACGCGAACGCCTCGGAGAAATCGGCGAACGTGAACGAGCGGGAGATCGCATCGCGGCCCTCGTCATAGTCCCACGCGTCGAGTTCATCGAGCGCGTCGGCGCGCTCGTCCTCGGTCAACTGGTCGACCATCGCCGCTCTCCCTTGCTTGCCGCGCGTCCGTTCGCCGGACTATGCCGGTGGCCATGAGCGAGCAAGAGGCACGCGCCCCCAGCGCGGGCGACATCGAAGCGATCGCGCGCGCCACGCTGGCGTCGCTGCCCCCCGAATTCGCCGCGCACTTGGGCGATGTGGTGTTGATCGTCGATGAATATGCCGACGACGAAACGCTCGACGCACTCCGGATCGAGGACCCGTACGACCTGACCGGCATCTATCACGGACGACCGATCGGCGAAAAATCGTCGATAGATTCGGGTGCGACGCCCGATCGCATCCACCTCTATCGCCGCGCGATCCTCGACGAATGGGTCGCCGATGGCGAGGATCTGACGACGCTCGTTCGCCACATCGTGATCCACGAAGTCGGGCACCATTTCGGCCTGTCCGATGATGACATGCATCGGCTCGAGGACGAGGCTTGAGCAGCCTCGCGTTCCACGATGTGACGTGCGCGCGCGGTGGGCGCGTGTTGTTCGAGGGACTATCGTTTGCGTTGGAGACGGGCGGCGGCGTGCTCGTCACTGGTCCCAATGGGGCGGGCAAGTCCAGCCTGATCCGCGTCGGCGCCGGGCTGCTGCGTCCTGCCGCCGGATCGGTCGAGGGGAACGCGTCGTGCGCCTTGCTGACCGAAGCAGCGTCGCTTGACGAGGAATTGCCGCTCGCGAAGGCGCTCGGTTTCTGGGCGCGGCTGGACGGGCGTGCGGCGGCTGTCGCCGAAGCGCTGGACGTGACCGGACTGAACGATCTCGCCGACATGCCGATCAGGCTGCTGTCGACCGGCCAGCGCCGCCGCGCCGCCTTCGCGCGGGTTGTGGCAAGCGGTGCACCGGTCTGGTTGCTGGACGAGCCGGCCAATGGCCTCGACGGCGCCGCAGTGGGACAACTGGAGCGCGCAATTGCGAACCACCGCGCCGAAGGTGGCGCGGTGCTGGTCGCGAGCCACACGTCGATCGCGCTGCCCGGGTCGTTGACCATCAGATTGCCCCTCCCCGGCGCAGGCCGGGGCCCAGTTGCGACCGACCCGATGCTCGACCCCGGCCTTCGCCGGGAAAGTGTGTAAGAGAATGCTCGGCCACCTGATCATCCGCGACGTACGGCGCGCCTGGACCGGCGGCGGGGCGTTGCTGCCGGTCGCGTTCTTCCTGCTCGTCGCGATCCTGTTCCCGTTCGCGGTCGGGCCCGACGCGGCGTTGCTGGCGCGGGTCGGCGGCGGGGTATTGTGGGCGGCGGCGCTGCTCGCGGCGCTGATTCCGGTCGAGCGGCTGGTCGCGCCCGATCTGGCGAGTGGGACGATCGACCAGCTATTGGTCCACGGCCAATCGGCAGCGATGGTCGCGCTCGCCAAGCTCGTCGCGCACTGGCTGAGCTTCGCGCCGCCAATCCTGCTCGCGGCCCTCCCGGTCGCCGCGTTGCTCGATTTGCCGCGCGACACGCTGATCCGGGTGGAGATCGGCCTGCTGATCGGCACCCCCGGCCTCGCCGCGCTGGCGCTGGCGGTCGGCGCCCTCACCGCGACCCTGCGCGGCGCGAGCGCGCTCGCCGGCCTCTTGATCCTGCCGCTCGCGATCCCATTGCTGATCTTCGGCGCGGGTAGCCTCGATGGCGGCGCCGGTGCGCTCAAACTACTGGCGGCGGTCAGCCTGATGCTGGTCGCCGGCGCGCCGTTCGCCGCGGGCGCCGCGATCCGCGCATCTTTAGACTAAGCTTGCAATGTTGGATCTGGCCTGACAGCGTTTGGGGCGGTCGGGACCCATTGTCCTATTATTACAGGGGAATAAGAAACCACGGCACCACTGCGTTAATGTGACCCTGTGGGACCTTCGGCGCGTTCAGCGGCGCCAACGCGCCCAGATCGCGGTAGGGAGCAGCAGCCCGCGCGCTTCCTCGCGGACGGCGAGTTCACCGGCTTCGACCCGACCGGGCAGATCGGCGAACGCTTGACTCACCAGTTCACCGATCGCCAGCGCCGACATGCGGACGGCGTAAACGGTGAGAAACAGAAATCGCGACTTTTCATCGAGCAGCTTACGGCAATCCTGGATCAGCCGCGGCAGCCCTTCCTCGAGCCGCCAAACCTCGCCCTCGGGCCCGCGGCCGAACTTGGGCGGGTCGAGCAGAATGCCGTCGTAGCGCCGTCCGCGCCGCACCTCGCGCGCGGCGAACTTGGTCGCATCGTCGACCATCCAGCGCACCGGCTGGTCGTCGAGCCCCGCCAGCCGCGCGTTCGCCCGCGCGCCCTCGACCGATTTCTTCGACGCGTCGACATGGACCATCTTCACGCCCTGGCTTGCCAGCGCCAGCGTGCCGACGCCGGTATAGCCGAACAGGTTAAGCGCCTCCGCGTCCGCGACGCCCTCGAGCCGTTCGCGCATCCATGACCACACCGGCGCCATGTCGGGGAAGAAGCCCAGGTGGCGGAACGGCGTGGTTTGCGCAGTGAAGGCAACGTCGTCCCATTTGAGCGGCCAGCCGTCGCGCGGCACTTGCCCCGAGAACTGCCAGCGTCCGCCGCCCTCCTCGTCGGAGCCGGGGATGAACTCACCGTCCGCCTGCCAGTTGGCGCTCGCAGGCACCCACATCGCTTGCGGTTCGGGGCGGATGAAGCGGAAACGGCCATAGCGTTCGAGCTTTCGCCCGTGGCCGCTGTCGATCAGGCCGTAATCGGCCCAGGGCTCGCCGATGAGGGTTTGCAGTTCCAACTCACCCCCCGCTCGTGTCGAGCGAGGTCGAGACACGCGGGCTGGGGGGAACGCTTCTCGACTGCGCTCGAAACGAACGGGTGTAGAGAACGCGTGTCATGTTGCGGTGTTGGCTATGTACGCCGCCACCTCCGCCAGCGTCGCGGGCAGCGTTTCGTAGCGTTCCTCGCGCTCGAACAGATTGCCGATCCGTGGCGGCAGCGTCGGCCTTACCCCGGTCGCGCGCTCGACCGCGTCGCGGAACTTGGCGGGGTGGGCGGTGGCGAGCGTCACTACCGGGGCATCGAGGTCCGCATCGCGCGCCGCCGACAGTCCGATCGCGGTGTGCGGATCGATCACTTGCCCGGCACGCTCGCACGCCCAGCGCATCGCCAGCGCCATGTCGTCGAGATCGACCCGCGTGCTGGAGAACAGCGCCGCCGCGCCCTCGCGCTGCGCGTTGGTCAGCCGCATCGCCTTCGACGCTTCGAACCCGGCCATCTGCTCGCGCATCGCCGCGCCCTCGCGTCCGCCCATGTCGAACAGTAGCCGTTCGAAATTCGAGCTGACCTGGATATCCATCGACGGCGTCGGGGTCGCGACGACATGCTTCGCGGAATAATCGCCCGACGACAGTGCGCGATGCAGGATGTCGTTGACGTTGGTCGCGACTATCAACCGCGCGACCGGCAGCCCCATCCGCGCCGCGACATAGCCGGCGAACACATCGCCGAAATTGCCAGTCGGCACCGAAAAGGCGACCGCCCGATCGGGTGCGCCGAGCCGGACGGCCGCATAGAAATAGTAGACCACCTGCGCCATCAGCCGCGCCCAGTTGATCGAATTGACCGCCGACAGCCGGAGGTGCCCGAACGGCGCGGTCCCCGCGGCATTGGCGTTGAACATCGCCTTCACCAGTGCCTGCGCGTCGTCGAAGCTGCCCTCGATCGCGATGTTGTGAACGTTCGGCGCGAGCACCGTCGTCATCTGGCGGCGCTGGACGTCGGACACGCGGCCCTTGGGGTGGAGCATGAAAATCTCGACATGCTCGCGCCCGGCCAGCGCGTCGATCGCCGCCGAACCGGTATCGCCGCTGGTCGCGCCGACCACGGTCAGCGGGCGGTCGGCACCGGTCAGGAACTTCTCAAAGAGCAGCCCGAGCAATTGCAGCGCCACATCCTTGAACGCCAATGTCGGGCCGTGGAACAGTTCGAGCAGCCAGTGCTGCCCGTCGAGCTGCACAAGCGGCGTCACCGCGTCGTGGGAAAACCGCCCGTACGCTTGCGCGCAAAGCGACCGCAGTTCGTCCTCGCTCAGCGCCTCGCCGACAAACGGCTGCATCACCCGGACCGCGGTCTCGACATAGGATAGCCCCGCGAGACCGGCGATCGCATCGCGGGTCAGCGTCGGCCAAACCTCGGGCAGATACAGCCCGCCGTCGTTCGCCAGCCCGGCCAGCGTGACCTCGCGAAAATCGAGCGCGGGCGCGACGCCTCGCGTGCTGACATAACGCATTCGCCTATCCCCTTCCCGCGCGGCGGCGCAGCGCGAGCCCGTAGATCACCAGAGCGATGGCGGCAAACGCGAACCACTGCACGGCGTAGGCGAGATGGTTGTTGGGGATCGAATCGATGCTGGGTACGGCGTTGGCCGCGAGGCCCGGCGCGGGTTTGTCGGCGACCAGCAACAGCGGTTTCGGCCGCGCCTTCTCGAAGAGGCGAGCGATCAGCGGTTCATGGCTCGGCGCGTGGCTGAGAATGCCGCTGACGGGACCACCCAACCAAACGGGCTTGAAATCCACGTCGCGCGTCGTGCCGAGCTGGACTGCAAAGCCCGGCCCTTTCGCACCCGTCGAACAGTGCGCGATGATGCGATAGCCCGCATTGCCGGCGCCCTCGGTTGAAAAGCTGACCGGCGCGAGGCACATCGCGCTCGCGCGGCGGAACAACAGATCGTCGCCGATCGCGGGGATCGGCATCGCGATCACCGACCTGGACGGATTGGCGGCGAGCACCGCCAACAGCGCGAGCTTTTCGGTCCGCCGCTGGAGCTGCCAGAAACCCAGCCCGATCATCGCGGCGACCGCCGCCGCGACCAGGATCGTGGCGATAACCGGCAGCCGCCTTTTCGGCGCCGCCCTCTCGGCGGACGCCGGGTCCGCCATCAACCGGCGTGGATCGGTGCGCCCCAGCCGCCCCAGACGTAGATGGTGACGAACAGGAACAGCCAGACGACGTCGACGAAGTGCCAGTACCAGGCCGCCGCCTCGAACCCGAAATGCTGCTTCGGCGTGAAGTCGCCCCTGTACGCGCGGACCAGGTTGACGGTCAGGAAGATCGTTCCGATCAGCACGTGAAAACCGTGGAAGCCCGTCGCCATGAAGAACGACGCGCCATAATTCAGCCCCTTGAACGGGAACGGGGCCTCCGAATATTCGTACGCCTGGATCGAGCTGAACAGCAGGCCAAGCACGATCGTCAGCCACAACCCCTTCTTGACGCCGTCATTCTCACCGACGCCGATCAGGCCCCACAGACCCTTCATCGCCCCGCCGCGCTGGTTGTGAATCAGCGCATGGTGCGCCCAGGTCACGGTGGTGCCCGACAGCAACAGGATGATCGTATTGAGCAGCGGGAATTGGAAGGCGTTGATGACTTCGATGCCCTTGGGCGGCCACACCGCAGCCGCTTTGGCCCCGGCGTCGGTCACCAGGCTCGCGCTTTTCGACGCGGCGTCCCACACCACCGGCGCCGGAAACAGCGAGAAGTCGAAGAACGCCCAGAACCAGCCGACAAAGAACATCACTTCCGACGCGATGAACAGGATCATGCCGTAACGCAGATGGAGCTGTACGACCGGGGTGTGGTCGCCGCGATGCGCTTCCCTGATCACGTTCGACCACCACGAATACATCGTGATCAACACGCACATCACGCCCAGCCCGAACACGACCGGCGCGTGCGTCGCGCCCTTCATCCACATTATCCCGCCCGACGCTAGGACCAGCGCGGAGAACGCGCCGATGATCGGCCACGGATCGGGCTGGAGGATGTGATAATCGTGGTTCTTGGCGCCGGCCATGGGTGCTTCCCTGTTATGTATCGGTCCGCTCTAGCTAGGAGTTTTGTCGGAATCCACCGGGTAAAACGTGTAGCTGAGCGTGATGGTCTGGATATCGCGCGCGTCCGGATCCTTGAGAATCGCGGGATCGACGTAGAAGATGACGGGCATGCGCTGCGTCTCGCCGGGTTTCAGCGTCTGCTGGGTGAAACAGAAGCACTGGATCTTCTTGAAATAGGGGCCGGCCTGGTTCGGCGTGACGTTGAACGTCGCGGTGCCGGTCAGCGTCCGGTTGGACGTGTTGGTCGCGGTGAAGAACGCCATGTCGCGCGCACCGATATCGATCGTCTCCTGTTCGGCCTCCGGCTTGAAGCTCCATTTGAGCCGCGGCGACACATTGGTGTCGAACGCGATCGTCATCTTGCCCTCAACCGCCCCGGGGGCCCGGACGCCGCGCCCGGTCGTGCCGTTCAAACCCGTCACCTGACAGAAGATGCGATACAGCGGCACGCTCGCCCAGGCGAGCCCGCTCATGAAGCAGATGCCCAGGATCAACAGGACGACGGTGCGCGTCGTGCGATTCATGGATGCCGCATCCCGATCTTGGCGATCGACACCGCGAACATCAGGATGACGAACGCCCCGAGCACGATCGCCATGACCCGCGCGTTGCGCCGCTGCACCGCCAGCCGCCGCTGCTCTTCGTCGGGCGTCATGCGAACCACCGATCGACGACGACCGCGCCGAACAGGACGAAGAGATAGACGATCGAAAACGCGAACAACTGCTTTTCGGGGCGCATCTTGTCGTCGGGCAAGGTCGCGCGGGTCGCGACACGCCAGGCCAGCACGCCGAACCATAAGGTCGCGATAATCGACACGACGCCGTAGATCGCGCCGGTCAGGTGCAGATACCACGGGACGATCGCCACCATCGCCATCGGCATGGTGTACAGCCCGATCCGCACGCGGGTCGCGCGTTCGCCGGCGACGACGGGCATCATCGGGATCCCCGCCGCGGCGTAATCGGTCTTCATGAACAGCGCCAACGCCCAGAAATGCGGCGGCGTCCACAGGAAGACGAGCGCGAACAGCAGCACCGGCAGCGGCGCCAGCGTGCCGGTCGCCGCCGCCCAGCCGATCAGCGGCGGGAACGCGCCCGCCGCGCCGCCGATGACGATGTTCTGCGGCGTGCGCGGCTTCAGCCAGATCGTGTAGATCAGGACGTAGAACAGGATCGACGCGGCCAGGATGCCGGCCGCGAGTACATTGGCCGCCAACCCCATCAGTAGTACGGAAAACACGCCGAGCCCGACCCCGAAATGGAGCGCCGATTGCTTGTCCATCCGCCCGGCGGGTAGCGGCCGCGCAGCGGTGCGGCGCATCTTGGCGTCGAGGTCGGCTTCGTACCACTGGTTGAGAGCTCC
>JAFEEZ010000176.1 GCA_018240825.1 Pseudomonadota bacterium
CAACGCCGCTTCCACCAGATTGCGTCGCGCAATGCTCGGCGCGCCCGCGCAGGCGTTGCACCGGCCCGATTAGGGTCGCTTCGTTCGCCGGGCTTCGCCGCCGAACCGTTTGGGTTTATGCCCGTCGGGAATGTCCGTTTTGGCCGACATCGGCCGAAGGGAGATGGGAAACACATGACGCCGCCGCCGACCATTGACGCCACAAGCGACGGCGCGTTCGGCAAATCCCTTTCCGAAAGTCATGCCAGCGTATCCGTTCCCCGTCGCGGGTTCTGGCGGCGGCTGATCGCGTTCATCGGACCCGGATACCTCGTCGCGGTGGGCTATATGGATCCCGGCAACTGGGCGACCGACCTCGCCGGCGGCTCGGCGTTCGGCTATACGCTGCTCGCGGTTGTCCTGCTGTCGAGCCTGATGGCGATCCTGCTTCAGACGCTGTCGGCGCGGCTGGGCGTCGCCGCCGGACTCGATCTCGCCCAAGCTTGCCGCCGGCGTTACAGCCGTCCGGTCACGTTCCTTCTCTGGCTGCTGTGCGAATTCGCGATCATCGCCTGCGATCTCGCCGAAGTGCTCGGCACCGCGATCGCGCTCAAATTGCTGTTCGGACTGCCGTTGCTCGCCGGCGTGCTGATCACCGCGTTCGACGTGATGCTGCTGCTCGCGCTCCAGCGCTTCGGGTTCCGCAAGCTGGAAGCCTTCGTCGCGACCTTGCTGGTCGTGATCGCGGGCTGTTTCGCCTATGAATTATGGTTGGCGCGGCCCGATTGGAGCGCCGTCGCGGGCGGATTCGTGCCGAGGGCAGAGATCGTCGCCAACCCGGCGATGCTCTATATCGCGATCGGCATCCTCGGCGCGACGGTGATGCCGCATAACCTCTATCTCCATTCGTCGGTGGTGCAGACGCGAGCGTTCGAACAGGACGACAAGCGGAGCGCAATCCGCTTCGCGACGATCGATACCGTGATCGCGCTCGGCTTCGCGCTGCTGATCAACGCCGCGATCCTGATCCTCGCTGCCGCGACCTTCCACGTCGCCGGGCGCACCGACGTCGCCGATATCGAGGACGCGCACCGATTGCTGTCGCCGATGCTCGGGGCAGGCGCGGCGAGCGTGGTGTTTGCGCTGGCGCTGCTCGCGTCGGGCCAGAATTCGACGATCACCGGCACGCTCGCCGGGCAGATCGTGATGGAGGGGTTTCTCGATATCCGGCTGCCCGTGTGGCTGCGGCGGATCGTGACGCGCGCGATCGCGATCGTTCCCGCGGCGTTGGTGATCGCTTTCGCCGGGGAGGGAGCGACGACCAACCTGCTGGTGCTGAGTCAGGTGATCCTCAGCCTGCAATTGCCCTTCGCGGTTATTCCGCTGGTCGCGTTCACCGGTGACCGTCGACTGATGGGCGATTTCGCCAGCTCGCTCGCGTTGCGCTTGGCGGCATGGGTGGTCGCGGCAGTGATCGTCGGGCTGAACGTCACGCTGCTGGTCGGGCTCGCGCTCGGCTGACCTTGTCACGGCCGTCACCCTGAACTCGTTTCAGGACATGCAGCGGTTGCGACAAGCATGGCGGGTGCGGAACATGGATGCTGGAGCAAGTTCAGCAGGGCGGCGCGTAAATACGCGTCCGGCGCGACTTCGATTTTCCTACAGCGAACCATATAGGATAAATGATTCGTTCTCACCCAACCAAGGAGAACGATCATGGCCATTCTCGACGCGATCATCGGGCCGATCGCCGGGCTGCTCGACAAGCTCATTCCCGATCCCAGGGCGCGCGACGAAGCCAAGCTCAAGCTGCTCGAACTGCAAGGCAGCCAGGAGATGGAGGCGACGCGCACCCAGATATCGGCGATCATGGCGGAGGCGCAATCGGCCGATCCCTGGACGAGCCGCGCGCGGCCGAGCTTCCTCTATGTGATGTACGCGCTTCTGCTGTGGGCGATCCCGATGGGGCTGATCGCGGCGGTGCAGCCACAAATGGCGAAGGATATCGCTGCGGGCATGAACGCCTATCTCAACGGCATCCCGGAGCCGCTCTACGCGCTCTTCGGCACCGGCTATCTCGGCTACACCGTCGCCCGGCAATGGGGGAAGGCCAAGGGCATCGATAAGTGAGCGGAGGCCAGCGCCGGTCTGGTCGCTGTGAAAACGCGACGCCCCATGTCTTTCGTGACTTTCGACGAGGGTCGATCGCACAACGCCCGATGCCAATGTGCTTGCGGCGAGCCGTCGGCGTCGCGCGGTCGTCGAGGGGATATGCATACGCGCCGGACAGCGCCGTCATTGTGACCCGATGTGACCTTTCAGTCCGCCGTTCACCACCGGTCGCCTTTGCGGCGCGCCATCTGCCCAACATCCAAGTGGCCGTCCGCTTGTCGATGGATCATCCGGTCGTGCGAGGGAAACGCCGCCCAAAAGAAAACCGCGACGACCTTTCGGTCGCCGCGGCATTCTTTCCATCACGAGCCCGGAGGCCCGATCGGGGATCGCTTACGCGAAGCGGACGCGCGGGGCGCGGCGACGCGTGCGGAGCATGCCGCCCATCGCGCCGAAGCCGAGGAGCATCAGGCCCCAGGTCGCCGGCTCCGGAACCGCCGTCAGGTTGGCGGTGCCGTTGAAGTTCGAGCCGTTGCCGCCGGTGAAGTTCAGGCTGTACTTCACGGTTTCCGACCACGGACCGGTCACGGTGCCGAGCGCGTTACCGCCCCCGCCCGTGCCGGGGCCGGTGAACACCGCCGTCTGCAGCTGGGTCCCGCCCCACAGCGCATTGGCCGCGCTGTAATAGGACGTGAGGGTCGCCGTCAGACCCGCCATGGTGTTGGACGTGAACGTGCTCAACAACCCGCCGTTCAACGTGGTGATGCCCTGCTGCGTGATGTAGATGTCGATCAACGCATTTGCGCCGCCCTGACTCTGGACGTTGATCGAGTTGGTCAGAAGTTGGGCCAGACCCAGCACCGGCGAACCCGTCGCGCCGACGTTGTAGAAATAGCCGCCGGTGGTCGTGTTGTAGTTGACCGAACCCGAGCCGCCGTCGCAGCCGACGTTGGCGATGGCGCCGCCATTGATGGCGACCCCGATGCAGATCGTCGCGTTGGCGGCGGGCGCCAGCGCGATCGCGGCGGCCGAGGCCGCCAAACTCAGTACGAGACGCTTCATCACTATTCCCCTCTTCAATCCGAAACTTCAGTTGCGACGGGCCGCCCTCTTCACGGGGCGAATCGCGTTTGATCCCATTAACACCCTATTAATCTTTCGGAGCACGTCAATTGCGGTGAATCCCGGCTTGGGACAGGTCGACCAGCTTTTTTTGGCGATACCATGCGATTCCAATGGCTTACTGAATCTGGTGCACGAAGAATCTTTTTGCCTGATTTGAGTCAAGTGCGCCTGCTTGACTTCGATTAACTACGATCCTGTCGAACGCGCGACCTAGAATTGCAATAAAAATTGCAAAAAAACGACATGTCCGTCGCCGCTCCGACAGTAAAGGCGCGGGCACCCTACTTCGCCAGCGCCTGGATCTGGCCCAGGCTGATCGCGCCGACCGCGTTCTTGAGCACATCGATGCTGGGCGCCGATCCTTCCGCCTCCACCGCGAACCGGCTGGCGACCATCACGCTATAGCTGCCAGACCGGGACTGATTGTCCCACCGCTCGCTGACCATGTTGCCGCCCTGCATCTCGGTCTTTTCATATCCGGTCGCGGTCTGCTTCGACGACGATGCATTGACCGCGCCGCCCAGCGTGGCGATGTTGCCCAGCGCGCCCATATCGGTGATCGACAGGCTGAAGCTCTGGTCTCCCGCCTGAAATTGCGCCTTGGCGTTGCTGCCGTTGATCCCGGCCGCGCCCGCGCCCTGGCTCTCGATGCTGGTGCGGTTCCAGCCGGCGATCGACGCGGGCAGCAGGTTCTGGAGCGCCGCGGGGTCGACCGCCTTGACGCCGTCGCTCTTGCCGGCGAGCGACGCCTGCATCTTCTCGGTCGACGCCTTGATCGCGGCGGCCTGGGCCTCGAGCTTGCCGGTGTCGATCGTCGCGCCGCCCACCGAAATGGCGCCGCCGGGGGTGGTCAGGCTGGCCCCCGGGGTCATCGCGAACATCATCCCCGCCAGCGCGGCGGCGACCGCGCCGACCACCAGATTGACGACGATCCCGACGACGACCGCGACGACGACATAGACCGGGCGCTGATCGTCGGGGACCTTCATCGTCACCGGCACGCCGACCCAGAACAGGTACGCGCTGTAGAGGCCGAGAATCGCCAGCGGCGCGGTAGCCCAGGTCAGCTGGAAGATGCCGCATAGCCACGCCGCCGTGGCCGAAAACGCGACCAGCTTCAGGGCGGCGATCGGGTTCTTCGTCCCCTTGAAATTGGGCGCCAGCGCGTCGAGCACCAGGCTCCACACCCACACGCCCAGCATCGTCAGCCCGATCGCGAGCGCAGCCTGGACGACCGCGCCGGCCAGTGACGGGCGAAAGCTGACGCCGAACAGCGTGAGCGGGAACAGGATGTTGCGGATCAGCCCGGCGATCGGCCCGATCGCGGCGAGCGGCAGCACCCAGCCGATCATGATGCTGTTGAGCGTCATCGGCTCGGCCTCGATCGCCGGCCATTCTGTACGGGGCGACATCACGATGCGCTTGACCCGGTCGATCATGCTGTGCCCGGCGGGCGGCAGACCGGGGGGCGGAGGCGGCGGCGGCGCTGCGCCCGGGGTGTCGTTGGGAAATTCGCTGGCCATGGTTGCTCCCCTTCTTCGACAGGACGTGACGTCCCTTCGCGGGCGACCATGCGACGGGTTGCCGCGAAATGATTGGACGGGCGCGACATACCGCGCCGCGTCCGTCGCGCATAGCGGCAACAGCAATGCGCTCTGTTGCGCGGGCGAAACTGGTCCCTACATGGCGGCCCATGAGTAACGACATGATATGGCACGGCACGACGATCCTGTCGGTGCGCAGGAACGGCAAGGTGATCGTCATCGGCGACGGCCAGGTCTCGGCCGGACAGACCGTGATGAAACCCAACGCGAAGAAGGTGCGGCGGCTGGGCGACGGCAACGTGATCGGCGGGTTCGCCGGCGCGACCGCCGACGCCTTCACCCTGTTCGAACGACTCGAAGCCAAGCTGGAACGCGCCAACGGCCAGCTGATGCGCGCCGCGGTCGAACTCGCGAAGGACTGGCGCACCGACAAATATCTCCGCAATCTGGAGGCGATGATGATCGTCGCCGACAAGGACGTGACGCTGATCCTGACGGGCAACGGCGACGTGCTCGAGCCGGAGAACGGCGTCGCGGCGATCGGATCGGGCGGCAATTACGCGCTCGCCGCGGCGCGCGCGCTGGTCGATTACGAACAGGACGCGGAGACGATCTGCCGCAAGGCGATGGCGATCGCTTCCGAAGTGTGCGTCTACACCAACGACCGGGTGACGGTGGAGAGCCTCGACAGCGTGACCTAATTCCCTCTCCCGCTTGCGGGAGGGGCTGGGGGAGGGGACGTTCCTCCCGCCATCTTCCGATACGCCCTCCCGCGACCCCTCCCGCAAGCGGGAGGGGAGAAAGATTGAAATGAACGACTCCCTTACTCCCAAAGCCATTGTCGCCGCGCTCGACGCGCACATTATCGGCCAGACCGACGCCAAACGCGCCGTCGCGGTCGCGCTGCGCAACCGCTGGCGGCGGCAGCGCCTGTCGGCCGATCTGCGTGACGAGGTGACGCCAAAGAACATCCTGATGATCGGCCCGACCGGGTGCGGCAAGACCGAGATCAGCCGGCGTCTGGCGAAGCTCGCCGACGCGCCGTTCGTCAAGGTCGAGGCGACCAAATTCACCGAGGTCGGCTATGTCGGCCGCGACGTCGAACAGATCGCGCGCGATCTGGTCGAGGAAGCGATCCGGCTCGAAAAGGAGCGCCGCCGTAGCGCGGTCAAGGACAAGGCTGAGGAAGCGGCGATGAACCGCCTGCTCGACGCGCTGACCGGCAAGGATTCGTCGACCGCGACGCGCGAGGCGTTCAGACAGCGTTTCCGCGACGGCGTGCTCGATGGGACCGAGATCGAGATCGAACTCGAAGCTGTGCCGCACATGCCGTTCGACATCCCCGGCGCCGGCGCGCAGATGATCAACCTCGGCGAGATGATGAAAGGCTTCGGCGGACCGCAGCTCAAGCGCCGCAAGCTCACCGTCCCCGCGGCCTGGATCAAATTGGTTGAGGAAGAGGCCGACAAAAGGCTCGACCAGGACGAGGTTTCGCGCCAGGCGTTGGCCGACGCCGAGGCCAACGGCATCGTCTTCCTCGACGAAATCGACAAGATCGCGGTCAGCGACGTGCGCGGCGGATCGGTCAGCCGCGAGGGCGTCCAGCGTGATCTGCTGCCGCTGATCGAGGGCACCACGGTCGCGACCAAATACGGGCCGATGAAGACCGACCACATTCTGTTCATCGCGAGCGGGGCGTTCCACGTCGCCAAGCCGTCGGACCTGCTCCCCGAACTCCAGGGCCGCCTCCCGATCCGCGTCGAGCTGAAGGGCCTGACCGAGGATGATTTCGTCGCGATCCTTTCCGACACCAAGGCCAGCTTGCCCGAACAGTACAAGGCGCTGATCGGCACCGAGGGCGTGACGATCGACTTCACCGATGACGGCATCCGCGCGGTCGCGCGCATCGCCGCCGAAGTGAACGGTGCGGTCGAGAATATCGGCGCGCGGCGGCTCCAGACGGTGATGGAAAAGCTGCTCGAGGAAGTCAGCTTCGACGCCGAGGACCGCGCCGGCGCGACGCTGACGATCGATGCGGCTTACGTCGAAACGCAACTCGCGAGCATCGCGCGCAACACCGACCTCAGCCGGTTCGTGCTTTAGCGTTCGCTATTTCGGCAGGTCGTACGGCGTGAACTTGCCCAGGCGACAGATCGGCCCCGGGATGATCGCCCCCGGCTCGCGAGCCTGGAACAGGTCGTTGCGGCACAATTGGCCGCCATAGACCTGGATGATGATCGTCGCGGTCGGCCGCAATCCCTGGCATGCCGCCTCGAGATCGTTGCGCCAGACTCGCTTGAGCGACTGGCGATAGAGGATCGTGCGGTTGTCGATAATGTCGGGGCCGCCCAGCTGCGACCGGTCGATGCAATCGACGGGCGCGCCGGCGACGCGGCCGGCCAACGGATCCTTGTCCGACGCGGCGGGCGCAGCGACGCCCGCGAAACCCGCCAGCAACACCGGGATCAGCGCGAACCGCATGTCACTTGCGATAGGTCGTGAACGATCCCAGCGCGCAACTGCCGGTCGGAACGTGCGATCCCGGCGTGAAGGTGCGGCCGATATCGCCCCGGCACACGCGGCCGAAGTTCGACTTCGTGACTAGATAGTCGCCGCGCGCAATGCCTTCGCATCCGCCCGTCGTGTCGTTGACGTAGATCAGGTTGCCGCTGACTCGATAGATCAATGTCGAGCCATAGGCCTTGAGCGACGAGCTCTGGAAATTGTCCATGCAGTCGTCGGTCTTTACCGCGTGCAGCCCGGCGAGTTGCTGGCCGAGCGCGGCGCGGTCGGCTTCCGCGGCGGCCTGCGCCCGCGCGGTTTCGGCCGGGGTCATCGTGCAGCCGGTCAGCGCCACCGCGGCGACGGCGAGAGTGGGAACAAGGATACGCATCGGCGACTCCATCGCATCAGCCCCCTTCTGGCACACTATAACGCATGACGGCTCAAAAAGCATCCTTCGCGGCACGCCGGGCGGCGAATTCTTCGGCCGTCGCCGCGCGCATGAACGGGTTGGTCGCGCGCTCTTCGCCGATCGTCGTCGGGACGGTCGGTTCGCCCTTGTCGCGCATCAATTCGACCGCGACGAGCCGCTTGGCGATATCGTCGTTATCGGGTTCTGCGACATGCGCGAATCTGGCGTTCGACAGCGTATATTCGTGCGCGCAATAGACCTGCGTCTCGGGTGGCAGCTTGGCGAGGCGTTGCAGATTGGCGTGCATCTGTTCGGCGGTCCCCTCGAACAGCCGCCCGCATCCCAGTGCGAACAAGGTGTCCCCCGGAAACAGCGCGGCGTCGCCGGCGAAATGATAGGTAATGTGCCCGGCGGTATGCGCCGGCGTTTCCAGCACCGTCGCAACGTGTTTGCCCAGCGTCACGGTGTCGCCTTCCTTCACCAGCCGGTCGGCGGTCGGAATCTTCGCGGCCTCGGCGGCGGGGGCGATGACGGGGGCGCCGGTCGCGTCCTTGATCGCCTGGTTGCCGGCGGTGTGGTCGGGATGCCAATGCGTGTTCCAGATCGCGGAGATCGTCCAGCCGCGCCGCTCCGCCTCGGCCAGCACCGCGGTCGCCTCGCCGGGGTCGACCACCATCGTTTCCCTGCTGTCGCGGTCGTGGACCAGCCAGATATAGTTATCGCTGAACGCGGGAATGCGAACGATTTCGAGCGGCATCAGGCAATCTCCAATTGGGCGAGGGTTTCGGCGGCGAGGCGGAGCGTGAGCGCCTCGGCGGGCTCGGCGCGGACCCGGGCCGCTCCGGTCCCCGCCCAGAGCGGCGAATAGTCGCCGCGGCCATCGGCTTCGGCTTTGGCGCGCAACGGCGCCAGCGCGGCGCTGGCATACGGGAACGGCGGAACAACGGGGTTGATCGGCCCGAGTGCGTCGATCAGCCGGTTGCGCAATCCGCGCGCGACGCCGCCCGAAAACAGGTTGGTGAACACCGTTTCGGCCGCAGTGCCGAGCAACGCGCGGTGCGGCGCACTCGCGGTGCTTTCGGGGGTGGCGAGGTAAGCGGTGCCGATCTGCACCGCGCTCGCGCCCGCAGACAACGCCGCGGCGATATCGGCGGCATCGACGATCCCGCCCGCCGCGATCTTGGGGGTCGGTACATCGACGCCGAGCAATTCGGCGAGCGGCGTCGGGCGGTGGCGATCGAGGAACCAGCCGGCATGGCCGCCCGCTTCCGATCCCTGCGCGACGATCGCATCGACCCCCGCTTCCGCCAGCCAGCGCATTTCGGCGGGACTCGTCGCGTTGCCGAACACCAGCGCCCCGCTCGCGCGGACGCGCGCGAGCAACGCGGCGCCGGGCAGCGCGAAGTGAAAGCTGACGATCTCGGGCCGCACGGCCTCGACCGCTTCCGCCATCGCCGCGTCGAACGGACGGCGAAGCGGCGGAGACAGGGCGGGGACGACTCCCTCCTCTTCATAGAATGGCTGAAGCGCCGCCCGCCACGCGCTGTCGTCAGGCGCGGGGGCGAGGGCGTGGCAGAAGAAATTGAGGTTGAGCGGCCCGTCGGCCTCGGCGCGGACTTCGGCCGCGTGCACGATCACCTGCGCCGGCGTCAGCATTGCACAGGGCAGCGACCCCACCGCGCCGCCGCGCATCGCCGCCGCCGACAGCGCCACTCCGCCAGCGCCCGCCATCGGCGCCTGGACGATCGGCACGCTCGCGCCGGTCAGGTCCAGAAAACGCCGGTCGGGCCAGCCGCGCATCAGGCGCGCGTGTCGAGCCGCGCCGCGCCGGCTTCGGTCAGTGCGACCAGGTCATGATCGCGCCGCACCAGCCCCAGGTCGACCGCATCTTCCCACACCGGCAGTCGCGGGCAGCTCGTGCGCCACGCCTCCATCACTTCTCGATATGGCTTCGGTCCGGCCTTCAGCGAGGTGAGCAGATCGAGGATCAGCGGATCGGGCGCGTCCATCACCATTCGCCCGTATTGGGCATCGACGCCCACGGCTCGGCGGGTTCGAGCACGCCGTTCTGGAGCAATTCGATCGAGATGTTGTCGGGGGTGCGGACGAACGCCATATGGCCGTCGCGCGGTGGACGGTTGATCGTGACGCCGGCGTCCATCAGCCGCTGGCACGTCTCGTAGATATTCTCGACACGGTATGCGAGGTGCCCGAAATTGCGCCCGCCGGTATAGGTTTCGGTCGAACCATCCTCTGCCGGCCAGTTATAGGTCAGCTCGATTTCGGCGCGGCGCTTGCCGCCCAGCTCGGCATTGTCGTCGGGCGTGGCGAGGAAGATCAGCGTGAACCGGCCCTTCTCGTTGTCGAACCGCCGGATTTCCCTGAGGCCCAGAAGTTCGAAGAACCGGACCGTCGCCGCCGGATCGCTCACGCGGATCATCGTGTGGAGATAGTTCATGGCGGCGCTCCCTTGGGTTGGTCGAAAGATAGGCTGCCTGCCTTCGCCACGCCACCCACCAGTGCTTTTGCGAAAGCAGGAGCCCAGGATAGCTCGTCCCGAACAACCCTTGGCTCCTGCCTTCGCAGGAGCACTGACTATTTATTGGGTGGGGCGGTTGCAGGCACAGGCGCCGGCGCGTCGAACTGCCCCAGCGCCGCGCGCGCACTTTGTCCCGCAACGCCGGTCGGCGCGATCTTCACCGCCGCTTCCCACGCCGCTTTCGCCGCATCGGCATCGCCCGCCATCGCCGCGATATTGCCTGCCTCCAGCTGGACCGACGCATCGTCCGCCGACAGCCTGAGCGCCTGCGCGATGTCGCTCTGCGCGCGCGGCAAGTCGTTCATCCGCCGCGCCAGCGTCGCCGACAGCAACCAGGCTAGCGGGTCCCTGGGCGCTTCCTCAAGCGCCGCGTCAAGGTCGGTCCGCGCCGCGGCCAGTTGGCCCGCGGCGACCAGCGCGCGCGACCGGTCGAGCAGCGCCTCGCCCTTGTCCTGCCCGGTCAGGGCGCCCGCCGTCAGCGCATTGTTCAGCGCGGCATAGGCCTTGACCGGCTCGCCCGTCGCTAGCCACGCATTGCCCGCCTGCGCCCAGTATCGCGTCGCGGTCGGGTCCTTTGCCGCGGCCGCCTCCTGCGCGGCAGCCTCGAACGCGATCGCGGCGTCGCGCCACTTTTCCTGCATCGAATAGGCCAGCGCGAGACATTGCCGGGCCCGCGCGCCGCCGCCCGCCAGCCGGAACCGCTCGGCCTCGTTCTGCGCCGCTTCCGGGTTGCTCGTCGCGAGGTCGAGGCACGCCTTGTACCGGGGGTCGATCGGCGGGTCGGCGGCTTGCAGCGCCAGCGGGAGAAGGAACATCACAGGCTTTCGACAGTGCGGATCAGCAACGCGATGTCGCCGTCGCGCGACAGGCGGTGGTCGCCGTCCTTGACCAGAACGGCATGAACATCGGCTGACCGGATCATGTGGAGCAGCTGCATCGTGCGTTCGACCGGCACGTCGGTGTCGCGCAGCCCGTGGATCAACCGCACCGGACAATCGATCGCGATCATCGACGCGGTCATCCGCGACGCTTCGCCCGATTGCCAGAAACGGCTGGTGAACGCGGTCGGCTGATCCGAATAAGGCGACGCGCGCTCGATCCGCCCTTCCTGGAGCAGCTTCATCTTCTCGTCCATCGAGAAGCCCCAGTCGGTGAAGTCCGCCGCCGCCGCGATTCCGACCAGCGCTGCGACCTTGTCCGGATGGTCGCGCGCGATCATCAGCGCGATCCACCCGCCCATCGACGACCCGACCACGATCGCGGGCTCTGAAAACAGATCGAGGATTTCGAGCGCATCGTCGCGCCAGCCGGTCAGCGTCTGGTCCTCGAACGCCCCCTCGCTCCGCCCGCACCCGGCATAATCGAACCGGACAAAGGTGCGGCCGTTCGCCACCGCCCAGGCTTCGAGCGCGAGCGCCTTCGTCCCTTCCATGTCGGACGCATAGCCGGGGAGGAAGACGACCGGCGGCCCCTTGCCGGGGGTCAGGTGGTACGCAAGCGCGGGGCGGGGGGTGTCGGTCATCGGGCGGCTCTAGACTCAAAAGTCCCCATCGTCATGCCGGACTTGGTCCGGCATCCCGCTTCTTCTTTCGCCAAAAAGCGGGACCCCGGATCAAGTCCGGGGGGTATAGTGATAGCGGATGCAAATTGCATTTGTGACCACAGGCGAGGATCACATTAACGGTATATGTTGTTGCAGTGCGAAAAGCGCAGGATCAGCATAGATGATGCGCGCAGATACCTCGCGCTTGAACTGTAAAATGAACGCACCGCTACGGATTGTTTTGCCCACACGCGCCACTAATGACTAACTGCCCGCTAAGCCCTTCTGCTCAATTTTGTACGACCGTCAGATTAATTTTATATCACAGCATGTAAGTGAACAATAATCTTCGAATTTACTACCATCTCCACTAATTTTGCCTAATAGGGATCCAGTAGATTCTCCTGTGTCAAGCAGATATCTCATTCCATTTTCCAATCTAAAGTGAAAAAAAATCGCATTTGCTGCCCAATTAGGTCGATACTTGTTTAACAATCTGAGAAGTGTAATTGATCTATTCAATCCACGTATGGCAATAGATACTTCTTTAACATCGGTAATAAAGCTTTCATACCGACCATCTTCTCGAAAACTCTCTATTTTCATCGGTCAACGCCCATTATATCGCATTGGTTCTCTCGAAATTATTGTAACGTCTGTAGAATTTCGAGGTATTATTTGGGTGCCTCCTCCGCGATACAACGTGCCATCAGGACCTGTTTCGGGGCGGATCGGGCCGTCATATTTGATATTTTCAGATTTAATATAGCCGAACGCAAGCTTTGTCGCGTCGTTCCAATCCGGTCGCAATGCAAGAACATCGCGCATTTGAGCCTCGTTCTTAAATTGCTTGGGGTCAAATGGCGTCCACCATTTGCCCTATGCAAACGCCTTTTTGTCGTCATAGAGACGATAAACAAATACACCTGTGACTTTTGGCTCCGGCGTAATATAGTTTAGGAATTCTCCTAACTTAAGCGCCACCCAAATAAGTCCCACTCCCTTGGCGGCCGCCGCAATTCGGTCGCTGGTAGATTGTGAAGATTTGCCGGTGCCTGCGTTAATTGAAGTGCCAATCGGTCCTTTTTTAAGAGCAACTGATTCGTCGCTGGCAGGATTACGGGGTGCATCACCGGGTACTGAAAAACAAAGTGCAAATTGATCGCAGGGCCCTGAGGACGTGAGGCTACCGGTAGTAGCTTCCGTTCCGCTCGGATCGGTCCCATCGATCGGATCGTTCCCAACATAAGCGTACAGATTATTCTGATCCGCATATCCAATCGGATCGGTCTGCATGAACCGCCCGAGCGCCGGATTGTAGATGCGGGCCTTGTAATAATACATGCCGAGGTCCGGCAACCATGCTTGGCCGGTATATTGGAACCGCCCGATATTGCCGCTCGCTGGGTTGCCGTATTCGTCGTAGCTGTTGATCGCGATCTTTGCGCCAGTCGCGTCAGCGATAGACACGATCGAGCCTTGAGCGTCGCCTTGCAAACTGCGCGAGTCGCTCAGACCGGAGCCTTCGTACCAGATCAGAGGATCATCCTCCCCAGGACCGTGAACGTAACGACGCAACAGATTGCCTGACCCGTCATATTCAGCGACGAGCTGATCGCCATCGTACAGATAGCGCGTCGTGCCGCTTGCGCCGCCCGAGGTCTGCCACAACCGACCCAACGGGTCATAGGACAGCGTCAGCCCACCGCTCTTCGTGACTAGCCGATTCTCAACGTCATAGGCGTAGGTGGACGTGCCGTCGCCAGTCAGATTGCCATTGGCGTCGTAAGTTGGGCTCGCCCCACCTGCAGCGGTATATTGGTTGAGCCCGTTCGCCACATAGGACTGGCTGGAGCTGGCATATCCGCCGAACGCATAGTTATTGTTCGACCGATACTTGCTGATGATCTGACTGGCAGGATTGAAGGAGAACGTCGTCGTTACGTCGCTCGTCGTGCCCGAGAGGTCGTTTGCCA
>JAFEEZ010000177.1 GCA_018240825.1 Pseudomonadota bacterium
ATCGTGTCGTTCTGGGCTTCGGCGACGCATGCGATCATCAGTTGTGACGGGAAGGGCCAGGGCTGGCTGGCGACGTAGCGCACGCCCGAGACGCGGATGCCGGCCTCCTCGAAAATCTCGCGCGCGACGGCTTCCTCGATCGATTCGCCCGGCTCCATGAACCCGGCGAGCGCCGAATAGCGGCCCGGCGGCCAGTTCGGGCCACGCCCCACCAAGGCGCGCCCCTCATGCTCGGCGATCATGATGACGACCGGGTCGGTGCGCGGGAAATGCTCGGCGCCGCACTGGTTGCACAGCCGCCCCCAGCCCGCGCGGAACATCGCGGTCGCCGTGCCGCAATTGGCGCAGAAGCGGTGCCGGCTGTGCCAGTCGAGTACGCTGCGCGCGGCGGCGTAAGTCGCCGCCTCCTCCGGGCGCAGCCGGTCGAGCATTGCGAACATCGCCGCTGGCCGGCCCCCCGGCGGGGCGCGCATGCCGTCGGCATAGGCGGCGAAACGCGGCTTGCCGTCGATCTGGCCAAGAAACACAAGCTCATTGTCGGGCGGCGCGTCCGCCAGGCTGGTCCAGCCGAGCATGCCATCGTCGCTCACCTCGGGCACGAACGCCCTGTCGAGGCGCAGCAGTTTCGCGCGCCAATCGCCCATCGCCGCAGCCAACGCTTGCGCGTCGTGGCGGAGATGGTCGGCGCGGTCGAGCGGGCTCCCGGTAAAGCCTGGCGCGGTCACTTGCGGTAGCGCGCCAGGTCCGTCTGGAGCGCCTTCACCGTGTCGGCGCGGACCGGCCATTTATCGGCGGGGAAATAGTTGACCATCACCGTCCCGCGCACCTTCCTGACCGGATTGACCCAAGCGATCGTCCCCGCCGCGCCGCCCCAGCCATAGGTGCCCGCGCCCATGCTGTCCGATTTGTCCTCGAGCACCACCGACCCGCCTGCGCCGAACCCCATCCTCGGTCCCGACGTTCCCCCGGTCGCGCCGCCGACACCGCCGAATTCGACGCCGGGGGGCAGCAGGTTCGACATGGCGAGCTTCGCGGTTTCGACCTTCATCACGCGCACGCCGTCGAGCTCGCCGTAATTCTGAAGCATGTGCAGGAAACGATCATAGTCGCTCGCCGACATGACAAGTCCCGCGCCGCCATAGGGGAAGCTGGGGGGCGTGAGGTAGACCGACGTCGCGGCGGGATCGAACGGGACCATCGTGTCGCCGCCCGGCACGAACGCGTAATTGGTCGCGAAACGGCCGATCTCGCTCCGCGGCACCGTCCAATAGCTCGATTTCATCTTGAGCGGGTCGAACAGGCGCGTCTGGACGAACTTGTCGAACGGCATGCCCGACGCCTTTTCGATCACCGCGCCCATCACGTCGAGCCCGATCGAATAGCTCCATGTCGTCCCCGGATCAGCGATCAGCGGCACGCTGGCGACGCGATCGGCGAATTCCTGTAGCGTCGCTGGCCGCGTCGGCCGCGTCTTCAACTCGTCGGCGGCGTTGATCGCCCCAGGCGCGATTCCCCTGTCGATATAGAGCTGAAGCAAGGGACCCTTGGTGACGATCGTATAGCCGAGGCCGGCGGTGTGGGTCAGAAGGTTGCGAATCGTGATCGGCCGCGCCGCCGGGCGGCTCTCGACCGTATTCTCGTTGAGCCGGACGCGCATGTTCCTGAACGCCGGCAGGATATCGCCGACCGGCTCGTCGAGCTTGAGCCTGCCGTCATCGATCAGGATCATCGCCGCCATCGCGGTGATCGGCTTGGTCATCGAATAGACGCGCCAAAGGCTGTCGGGACCGGCGGCGGCGGCGTTGGCGTCCTTGGCGATCTTGCCCGACGCGACGAAGATGGTGGCGTTGTTCCCGATGCCGAACGCGCCGACGATGCCGGGCATCTTGCCGCTGGCAACATACGAATCGAATAACGCCCGCGTCGTCGGCAGCGGGTCGGCCAAGGGGACTGCGGGAACAGGGGCCGGTTGCGGCACCGGGGCGACCGACTGCGCGATGGCGCCGCCGGCGAGGATCGCGACGAACGCCGTGCCGGTCACGATCGGTGTCAGGAATTCACGCATCAAGCCCCTCCTTTATCGCTTTCGCCGCCTTGGCGAAGACCGTGGGCAACCCCGCCTCGGCCAGCGACTCGACCGGCCACCATACCGCGCCGTCGCGGAGTGCATGGCGCTCCACGCTGGCGGTCGCAAGCGCGAGTTGCAGATCGAAATGGGTGAAGCCGTGGGCGACCGTGGCGTCGAGCACTGTCCAGGCGGCGGCGACCGGAGAGTCGGCGGTGCCGGGCTGTGCGGCGACCCATGGCCCGGTCGGCAGCGCGCGCATACCGCCGAGCAAACCCCTGGAGGGACGACGGACAAGCATCACGTCGTCGCCCGCCTGCGCCCAGAAGATCGTGCCGAAGCGTTGCGGTTTCGCCGGCTTGACGGCCTTGACGGGAAACGCCTCCTGATCATCCACGCCAAACGCTTCGCAGTCGGCACGTAACGGGCAGAGCAGGCAGCGCGGCTTGCGCGGGGTGCAGATCATCGACCCAAGGTCCATCATCGCCTGCGCGAAATCGCCTGCGCGGTTCCGCGGCGTGATCCTTTCGGCGGCTGCGCGCACCGCCGGCTTCGTGGCTGCTCGAAACAGCCGCGCGACGACGCGCTCGACATTAGCGTCGACTACCGTCGCAGGTTCGGCGAATGCGATCGCGGTGATCGCCGCCGCGGTATAGTCGCCAATCCCCGGCAGTTTGCGCAGCTCGGCTTCGGTCCCCGGAAAGCGCCCGCCATGTTCGGTGATCACGGTCTTGGCGCACGCGACCAGGTTGCGGGCGCGGGCGTAATAGCCAAGACCCGCCCACGCCGCCATGACGTCATCCTCGGCGGCGCGCGCCAGGCTGGCGAAATCGGGCCAGCGCGCCGTCCATGCTTCGAAGCGCGGGGTGACGGCCGCGACCGTGGTCTGCTGGAGCATCACTTCCGACAGCCAGACGCGATAGGGATCGGTCGGCTCGCCCCGCTTCGCGCGCCAGGGCAACGTGCGGCGATGGGCCTCATACCAATCGAGCAGCGCGTCGGCGATCGATGAATGCTTGGCGGCCACCGGTCGGCTATGGCATGGATGAAGCGATGAGCAAGCGTCCCCCCGCCAAACCACCGGTACAGGAACGCCCGCGCGGCGGGCTGGCGCGCGCGGTCGCGGATCTGCTGCCCCAGGTCGGGGGTGCGGCGTTCAAGCGTTATGGGTTCGTCCAGGCCGGGATCGTCACGCGCTGGGCGGAGATTGTCGGGCCCAGATATGCCGGGGTGTCGACCCCCGAATCGATTCGCTTCCCGCCAGGCAAAAAGGCCGACGGCGTGCTGACCGTGACGGTCAAGGGCGCGCACGCGGCGATGATGCAGCACATTGCGCCCGAGATCGTCGAGCGGGTCAACCGCTTCTTCGGTTACGCCGCGGTCGCGCGTCTCACGCTCAAGCAAGGCAACGTCGCGCCGCGCCCGTCGCGCGTCGCGCCGCCAAGTCTCAAGCCGATCGAACCGCCCGCGATGCTTGGGCCGGGCCTGCGCGCAATTGCCGACCCCGAATTGCGCGCGGTGCTCGGCGCGCTCGCCGCCGGCGTCGCCGCGACGCGCGGCCCACCCATCGTCGGCGACGAGCTTGCCAGTCTCGTCGTCGCCGGCAAAATCAGTTGATTCTTTCCCTTGGAGTCCTCCCGATGACGTTTCGCGCCTTCCTCGCCGCCACTTCCTTGCTGCTCGTGACCGCGTGCGGCGGGGGCGATGCGACCAACACCGCCGCCGCGCCGAGCAGCGTCCCGTCCACGCCGCCGCCCGCCGGCAAGACCTGGGTCGACACGGTGGTCAAGACGCCCGAAGGTGGGTTCCGCATGGGCAATCCCGACGCGCCCCTGAAAATCGTCGAATACGGATCGCGGCTCTGTCCGGCGTGCAAGGCGCTCAACGACGAAGGGCTCGAACCGCTCAAGACCGATTATATCGCGACCGGCAAGGTGAGCTACGAATTCCGCGAATATCCCGTCCATGGTTCGCTCGATCTGGCGTCGATTCTGCTCGGCCAGTGCACCGGCGATACCGCGACGTTCTTCCCGATTCTCGACCAGATGTTCAAGAATCAGGAAACTCTGTTGCAGAACGCGCAGGCGGTGGGCGCGAAATTGCAGGCGACGCCCAATGCGACGCCGAACCAGGTGGCGATGGCCTTCGGCGAGGGGCTGGGGCTTATCGATTTCATGAAGCAGCGCGGTTTGCCCGAGGCCAAGGCGCGCGCCTGCCTGAACGACCCGGCTGGTATTCAGAAGATTGTCGACGGCCAGAACTTCGCCAATGAGAAGTTCCAGATTTCGGGCACTCCGACGCTGATCCTGAACGGCGTCAAACTTGAAAATGTCGGCGATTGGACCGGGCTGAAGAACGCGCTGATCCAGCGCGGCGCATGATCTGAGCGCCGGGGGCGCCGACGGAATGCAGATAAAACGCCTGAGACTGTCGGGGTTCAAGAGCTTCGTCGATCCGGCCGATTTGCGGATCGAGCCGGGGCTGACAGGCGTGGTCGGGCCCAACGGTTGCGGCAAGTCCAACCTGCTCGAAGCACTCAGGTGGACGATGGGCGAGAACAGTCCGAAGTCGATGCGCGGCGCGGGCATGGACGATGTCATCTTCGCCGGCACCGATGCGCGGCCGGCGCGTGACTTCGCCGAAGTGTCGATCCTGGCGGAGATCGACGGCGGCGAGACCGAGGTGGTGCGGCGGATCGAGCGTGGCGCCGGGTCGGCATATCGCATCGACGGGCGTGATGTGCGGGCGAAGGACGTCGCCTTGCTGTTCGCCGATGCGGCGACCGGCGCGCACTCGCCCGCGCTCGTCAGCCAAGGGCGGATCGGCGCGGTGATCGCCGCCAAGCCGGCCGAGCGGCGCGCGATGCTGGAGGAAGCGGCGGGGATTGCCGGCTTGCACGTCCGCCGCAAGGATGCCGAGCAGAAATTGCGCGCGACCGAGGCCAATCTGGCGCGGCTCGACGAGATCATGTCCGACCAGGAAGCGCGCGCCAACGCGTTGCGGCGCCAGGCGCGGCAGGCCGAGCGCTATCGTGACTTGTCGGACAAGATTCGCGTGGCGGAAGCGCGGATGATCTTCGCGCGCTGGCGTGACGCGGCGGCGGCGGCCGATGCGGCCAAGGCCGAAGCGGCGCAATGCGAGGAGAAGGTAGCGGCGGCTGCCGAGGCGCAACGCGCGGCGGCGGCGCACCAGGCGGCGGCGGTCGAGGCGCTGGGCGAGGCGCGCGGCGCCGCGCTGGGCGCGCGCGAGGCCGCGAGCGAGGTGGCCCATGCGCTCGCGACGCTCCGCGCCGAACATGCGGCGGCCGAGCGGCGAATCGCCGAGCTGGCGGGACAGCGTGCACGAATCGCCGAGGATTGGGAGCGCGAAGGCGCGCTGGCGGTCGACGCGGCGGAGGCGCTCGCGCGGCTCGACGCCGAGGTGAAGGTGCTGGGCAAGCGCGCCGACGAGGCGGCGACTCGGCTCCCGGCGCTCGACGCGACGCTCGCCGAGGCCGAGCGCGCGGCGCGCGATGCCGATGTGGCGCTGGCGCAGGCGATGAGCCGGCAGGCGGCGGAACTCGCCGACGCGCGCGTGGCCGAGGCGGCGGCGGCGGCGGCGAAGGCGCGGCACGACCGCGCGTTGCGCGACCGGACCGCGCTGGAGGCCGAGCTGCAGACGCTGGGCGACGCGGCACCCTTGCGCGCCGAGAAAGCGGCGGCCGCGAAGGCGCGCGCCGATGCGCTCGATTCGGCGGAAAGAGCGCGCGCGGCGCGAGCGCGCGCCGATGCCGACGAGCGCGCCGCGCAGGAAGCGCGCGAC
>JAFEEZ010000178.1 GCA_018240825.1 Pseudomonadota bacterium
ATCGTGCGCCGGCGCAGGCGTTGCTCAAGAGGCTGGGCTAAGTGTAACGCGAGGGCGATGACCGATCCGATCGACCGCATCGCCGCCGCATTGGAGCGGATCGCACCGCCCGCGCCCGCCAACGCCGATCCGCTGGCGCACGCTGCTTATGTCTGGCGCGACGGCGGCCTTGCTGCGGCGCGCGCATTCGATCCGCTACCGATCGACCTGCTGTTCGGTATCGACGTGCAGAAATCGGCGCTGGTCGAGGATTTCCGGCGGCTCGCGGCCGGCTATGCCGCGCAGGACGTGTTGTTGTGGGGCGCGCGGGGAAGCGGCAAGTCGGCATTGGTCAAGAGCGCGATCGCCGCGATCCAGGCCGAGGGGGCCGCGATCGCGCTGGTGGAGGTCGCGCAGATGGACGGGCTGCGCGCGCTGTTCGACTCGATCGATGGCCTGTCGCGCGCTTTCATCCTTTTTCTCGACGATCTGGGATTCGACGCGGCCGCCGACGCCCGCTCGCTCCGCTCATTGCTGCAGGGCGGAGCGGAGGCGCGGCCGGCGAATGCGCGGCTGGTGGTGACGTCCAATCGCCGCCACCTGATCCCGCGCGACATCGCCGAACAGGAAAGCGCGATCAACCCGCGTGACAGCGTTGACGATCATCTCGCGCTGGCCGACCGGTTCGGACTCAGTCTCGGGTTCCACGTGCTCGATCAGGGCGGCTATCTCGCGATCGTCCGCGCCTATGCCGACCGGTTCGCCCTGCCGTTCGACGCCGACGAGGCGGTCGGCTGGGCGACGCGGCGCGGCGGGCGGTCGGGCCGCGTCGCCTGGCACTATATCACCGACCTCGCCGGACGGTCGGGTCGGAAGCTACCATTCTGATTGACAGGGATTAATTTCGGGCCGGAGCGGCTTGACATCGGAGGCGTAACGATGCCGAACATCGTCATGGCAAGGCTCGGCGAACTCGATCTTCCCGACCGGCTCGCGCCGACGGTGCCGCGCTGGGCGACCCAACTCGGCGTGGCGCTGTTGTGCGCGGCCGGGATCGAGATTACCCGGGGCCTCGTCAATGTCGCCGCACCGGGGTCGGCGGTATTCGCGCTCGTCTTTCCGGCGATCATGTTGGCGACGCTGATCGCGCGCTGGCAGGCGGGGATCATGACGGCGACGATCTCGATCGCTTACACGTTCTTCCTCGTTTACCTGCCCGGCGCCGCGGTGCGAACGACGTTGAATCCGCGCTTTGCGGTGTTCGCGGTCGGCGTGGCCGCGCTGCTGACGATCGTCCTCGCCGAAACGTTTCGCCGCGCCGTGCATCGCGCCACGGCCGAACGCGATCGCCAGATCGCCGAGCGCGATCTGATGCTCGCCGAGTTCGAGCACCGCGTGAAGAACAATTTCGCGATTGTCGCGAGCATGCTCGATATCCAGCGCCGCCGCGCCGGAGACACGCCCGCCGGCGAAGCGCTGGGTGCGGCGTTGATGCGCGTCGACAGCATCGCGCGGGCGCATCGTCATCTCTATCGCGACGGCCGCGGCAGCGAGGTCAACGTCAAGGAGTATCTGGAGGATCTGTGCGCGACCTTGTCGGACGCCCTGCTGCTGCGCGGCGGCGTGACGCTCGAATGCGACGCAGACGCCGCGCCGATCCAGCGCGACCATGCGGTGTCGATCGGACTTGTCGTCAACGAACTGGTGACCAACGCGGCCAAGCACGCGTTCGGCGGCCGCGAGCGCGGCAGGATCGCGGTCTCCTGGAAGCGCCGCGCCGAAGGCGGCTGGCGGCTGACGGTGGCGGACGACGGCGCCGGCATGCCGTCGGGACCGAAGCCGGCTCGCAAAGATGGCGGGCTCGGGCAGCGGCTGATCGAGGCGTTCGCACATCAGGCGGGCGGCACGTTGACGACCGACAGCGACAGGACCGGGACGCAGGTGACGATGGACGTGCCGGATTGACCTGAAGCGCGCGCCTGTGCGTTCAATCGGCCATGCGGCGATTATGGTTCATCACCAACCGACATTCGGGATCCTCGGATGACGCCAAGGCCGAGGCGATTTTGGCGGTATTCGCCGATCTGGGACTCGAACTGGCCGGACGAACCGATTTCCCCGATGACGACTTGCCGACGCCCCCGATGCTTGCCGCGGCGAACGCCGACACCGTCGTGTTGTTCGCCGGCGACGGCACGATCAATGCGTCGGTCTGCGCGCTCGCCGAATGGGAGGGCGCTATCCTCGTCCTGCCCGGCGGCACGATGAACATGCTCGCGAAATCGCTCCATGGCGACGCCGATCCGGCGACGATCGTCGCGGAAGCGCACGGGCGGGGACGCCGTGTCTCGGTGCCGTTCGTCGAAGCCGGGAGGCATCGCGCCCTGGTCGGGCTGATCGTTGGGCCCGCGGCGAACTGGTATCGCACCCGCGAGCACATCCGCGAACGCAAGCTCGCCAACCTCTGGCCCGGGGTGCGAACGGCGTGGCGGCGGACGTTCGGCAAAGGCGTGCGGCTGGCGGGCGCGCCGGGCCTCCCGCGCCAGGCGCAGGCGGCGTATGTCCGGCCGTGCGGCGACGGCCTCGCGGTGATGGCGATCGACGCGCGCGATTTCCGGTCGATCGCCGATCTCGGCTGGAACCTGATCACCGGCGACTGGGTTGCGGCCCATGCCGTGACCGAGATCGACACGCCCCGCCTGGCCATCGCCGAACGCCGGCCGGTGCTCGCCCTGTTCGACGGCGAACCGGTGATGCTCGATCCCGCGACGACGATCAGCGCGGGGCGCACCCGTGATCAGTTCATCGCGACGGGCCGCGCGGCGTGATTCGCCTGTTTCACGTCAGCGACGTCCATTTCGGGCGCGAGGACAAGGCGGCCGTGGCGTGGTTCGGCGCGCTGGTCGACGCCGAACAGCCTGACGCAGTGGTGATGACCGGCGACCTGACGATGCGCGCGCGCAGCCGAGAGTTCGCGGCGGGGCTCGATTGGCTCAAGTCGCTCAAGCGGCCGGTGACGATGGA
>JAFEEZ010000179.1 GCA_018240825.1 Pseudomonadota bacterium
ATGCATGGGCCTGGCCGGTTCGCCGGCCATAGAGGATCGCGAGCACGACGCCGACGACGACGAGCGCGATGCCGGCAAGAGCCTGAATCGCCAACGTCTCCCCGAGCAGGACAAACCCAAGCAAGGCCGCAATCGGCGCGTTGAGGGCAAACAATATGCCGGCCCGACGCGGTCCCAGCCGGTTCAGGGTCGCAAACAAAAGCGTGTCGCCCGCAAAGATTCCGATGAGCCCGGACAGCAATAGCGGCGGAAGGTTATCGCCGTTCAGCTGGTGGAACGAGCCGGTTGCGAGCGCATATCCGGCCAGCATCACGGTAACGATCGCCTGACGAAGTCGATTGAACGCCGGCGCGCCGAGATGAGCGGCGGGTCTCACCGATATCACGCCAGTCAAGGCCCAACAGGCTGCAGCGCCTACGGCGGCAAGCTCGTGGATCATGTGTCATCTCCATGCACAGTCGTCACCACTGCCAACCCGACATGCGCGCAGATCCGGCCACGGCAGAACGGTGTCGCGCAATTCTTGAATGCTTCATTTATCTCGGTATCAAGATAAATATTTTTATCTCGACGTCAAGATTTATCGCGGATAGTATTCGGTCATGAAATCCGTCACGCGAAGCGACCGTATCGGCGCTCTTGTCGAGCTTCGACGCCGGGAAGCCCCGGACATCCCGCTCGACGGAATGGAGATATTCGCCCGCGCGCGCGAACTGACGCGACTCTCGCGGCACTGGATTGAGCCGGTGTTCGAAAGGCACGGGCTCGATACCGGCGAGTTCGACGTTCTGGCGACGCTCGAACGCGCCGGAGCGCCGTATTCGATGCGCCCGACCGAGTTGTTCCGTGCCCTGGTTATGACGTCGGGCGGGATGACGGACCGGCTAGCGCGGCTGACCGCAAAGGGGCTGGTGCGGCGCACTCCGTCGGCAACCGACCGGCGCAGTCTGCTCGTCGAACTCACGGAGCATGGCCTCGCCTCGATCCGGCGCGCCTATGCCGAGGACATGACGGTCGAGAAGGAATTGCTTGCGGCGATCGGTGCCGAAGATCGCGATCGGCTAGCCGATCTGCTCGCATTGCTGCTCAAATCCATGGAGGCTAGGCAGGCGTCCGAAACAGCGGGAGCGTCCGGTGAGTGACGCCGGGAACATGAGCGCGGAGCAGTTCATGACGCAGATCATAGAACGGGACCAATGGGCCGACTCCGCGGATGTCTGGAGCGGCGAGGTTCAATGCGGGCGCTTCGGCGCCAACCTCAGTCTCATCTTCAATCGCATCGAGGCAGTTGGCGGTGGACCCCGCCTGCATAAACATCCCTATGCCGAGACGTTCATTATCCGCCAGGGCAAGGCGCTTTTCACGATCGGTGATGAAGAGATCCCGGCCGAGGCAGGCCAAATCCTGATCGTGCCGGCCAACGCGCCGCACAAGTTCACAAATCTCGGACCGGGGCCGATGGAATCGATCGACATCCATGAAAACGGTACGTTTGTTACGGAGTGGCTCGAATAGTCCCTTCGTAGCTTTCATCCGTTCACCAACCACGTCAGGCCCGTGACTGCCTCCTGGCAGGTTGGCCGATGTCGCGAACAAGGACACTCGGACGATACCGGCGAGACGCACCCATCCTAGACGTTCAGCTGGTCGAACATGGCGCGCAGCAAGTTTTCGCGGTTAAGCACTTGTCGCCACCTTGCCGGCGGCCGCTTCGGTTTTGTTTCGCTCGCGCCGGTATGCGTCCCCCAATTCCGCCAGCACCGACCGCCCCGACGCGGGAAGCGGCTCACCAAGATGGATATGGCGCAACTCCGCCATGAAATCGTGCCACATCGGCGGTCCGCCCTCGGCCAGCAATCGGGCCCGAATCGCAAGCTCTGGCGTGCACGGCAGATATTGAACACCCCATGCCCCGAGTTGGGCCATCAACGGCACCAGCGCGAGTCCTTTCGCGGTCAGGTTAAGGGCCTTTCTCTGCTTGTGAGTTGGGTCGGCCTTCGCCTCGATCAACCCCTCGGCAATCAGATGCTTCAACCGCGCGGCGAGTATGTTCGTCGCGATCTGCTCTTCTGAATTGGCCAAGAGCTCCCGATAGCTTCGGCGGTTTCCGAACATGATGTCGCGCAGCACGACGATGCTCCATCGGTCGCCCAGGACTTCGATCGCTAGGTTGATGGGACAGCCGGAACGGTGATCCATCATTCACCCTTCACCCTTTCAAACCACTTGCATATTGCAAGCAGATGCCATATTCGGGAATCCGATTGCAATATGCAAGTGGATGACAGGCATGGACGACCGGATCAAGCACCACACTTTCGTTTTCGAGCGCCGCTGCAAAGCCGGCATCGAGCGCGTCTTCGCTGCCTTTTCAGATCCTGTGGAGCGCGCGCGCTGGAGCACGCCGTCCGAGACCGCGGCGTTCCTCTACGACGCGAACGATTTCCGCGAAGGCGGCCAGGACGTCTTCCGGTGCGGAAGCAGGGAGGCTCCACAATTCAAAGGCGTCACAACCTACATTTCCATCATGCCGAGCAGCCGGATCGTTAGCAGCGAGGTCGTGGAATCAGGCGGCCAGATCTTGATGGCCAATTTGATTACGACCTTGCTCTCCGAGGAAGGGAGCGAAACGAGGGTTCGGATGACCGTGCAGGTGACATCCTTCTGCGGCGACGAGATGCTCCAAGGAACAGAGGCCGGCAACAATGCTTCCCTCGACAATCTGGTCCAGCATTTGGCCCAATAAGCGCCCGCCTGAATTGCCGATCGTGACGGATTCTATCGCTCTGTTGGGCAGGTTCACCGCAGGACATTTAGCAGGTCGAGCATAGCCGCCAGCAAGGCTTCGGCTTGCCATGTTCCGGCCTCGTTCGCACCGAGCCCCCCGTCCAGCGTGAGGCGGGCGAAACCGTGGACAATCGACCAGGAGGCAATGGTCGGCGCCATTGCCGGGTCGTCATACGCGACGCGTGGAGCATCGCGCCCTCGCACCAGCCGGTCGAGACAATCGAACGCTCGCGCCTTTTGCGACGACAGTGCCTGATCGGACAGATCGAGCAGCGTGGTGCGCCACATCAGGTCGAACAGGGCGCGCTCGGCAAGGGCAAAACGCACGTAGGCCGATCCCTGTGCTCCCAGACGGCAGCGCCGGCTCTGCCCGCCGGCGGCATCCGCCTGTTCCAGCGCATCTGCCAGTCGCGCGAACGCGATCGTGGCGAGCGCTGTCATCAAGGCGCGCGTGTCGGCGAAATGATGCTTGTAGGCCGCCGGAGATACTCCCGCCCGCCGGGCGGTTTCGCGCAGACTGAAGCCATCCACGCCTTTCTCCGCCAGAACCGTGAGCGCGCTGTCGACCAGCGCCTGCCGCAGATCGCCATGATGATAATTGCGCTCCATCTTGACACTGATTAGATCATCTTGCATGATTCATCTTATCAGCGTTTAGATAGGTGACAAAATGATTTCTGCGCCTCGTGTTCTCGTCACCGGCATTTCAGGGTTTCTCGGCGGGCATGTCGCGTTGGCGCTGCTGAAGCAAGGCTACGCCGTTCGCGGCAGCCTGCGCGATGCCGGCCGAGCGGAGGCGGTGAGGACCACTCTGCGCGAAGCAGGTGCTGATGTTGCCCGGCTTGAATTCTGTCAGCTCGACCTGCTCGATGACCGGGGCTGGGGCGAAGCAACCGAGGGGTGCAGCTACCTGCAACATATTGCGTCGCCGTTCGTGTTGGCGATGCCGAAGGATGAAAACGACCTGATCCGTCCCGCGATCGATGGCACCCGCCGCGCGATCCGTGCCGCACTCGCGGCCGGTCACGAGCGGATCGTACTGACATCGTCGGTGGCTGCGATCGACGGCGGTCATCGCACGTATGACCGACCGTTCACCGTGAAGGACTGGACGCAGGCGGATGGTCCCCGCGTCAACGCCTACAGCAAGGCCAAGACGCTTGCGGAACAGGCGGCGTGGGCGCTCGTTGAGGCGGAAGACGCGCGCGAGACCCTGTCAGTCATCAATCCGGGCACGATGCTCGGGCCGTTGCTCGACAACGATCCCGGAACGTCGGTCGTCGTTATCCAGCGCCTGCTGAGCGGCGAGATGCCGATGATCCCCAACCTTATCCTGCCCTATGTCGATGTGCGGGACGTCGCGGACGCGCATGTCGCGGCGATGGTAGCGCCGGAGGCCGGAGGCGATCGACACATCGTCACCAATCCGAGCATGCCGCTGGGCGAAATCGCGAACATGCTGAGAGCCGGCCTGCCGGATCGTGCGGATAAGATTCCGGCGCGGCGTCTTCCGCCGTGGCTGGCCGGTGTCGTCGCCCTGTTCGACAAGTCGTTGCGCGACAGCAGCGCATGGCTCGACGTGGTTCGGCTCTACGACGGGTCGAGCGGCGCCAATCTGCTTGACCGCCCGCTGCGTCCGACCCGCGAAGCACTCTTCGATTGCGCCCGCTCGCTTCTCGATCGGGGGCTGAGTTGAGTTCATCAAATGCGCCGCGGCTATAGCCGGACGCTGCGCCCATCGCCGCAGCCGGCTACGCGCAGTCCTTTCGCGCGTGGGTCGCCACTCGGCTCACGCATACCGCTCGGCTCTCTGATCCAAACGCTTGCCGTTGCCGAACATCTGAGTTTCAGCCAGGCAGCCAGTGCTGTCGGCACGACCCAATCCAACGTCAGCGCCCGCGTGAAAGCGCTTGAAGCAGAACTTGGCATCCTGCTGTTCGAGCGCAACACACGCGGCGTCCGGCTGACCGAACCTGGCAGGCTGTTTGTCGAACAGGTGGCCGCTGGGATCGACCAGCTCTACCACGCCGTGCAG
>JAFEEZ010000017.1 GCA_018240825.1 Pseudomonadota bacterium
CGCGGTCGAATGCGAAACGCAGTTCGCCGACGACGTGCTCTCCGGCGGCGTGGTCGGCCTGTCCGCAGCGGAGATGCGCCGATACCTCGAATACGTCGCCGACCAGCGCCTGTCGATGCTCGGCCTGACCCCGCTCTACGGTTCGAAGAACCCGTTTCCGTTCATGGAACTGCAGGACGTGCAGGAGCTGACCAACTTCTTCGAGCGCCGCGTGTCCGCCTACCAGGTCGGCGTGCAGGGCGAGGTCAGCTTCGACCATGCCTTCTGAGCAGCAGTGCTTGAGCATTGCCTACGCTCGTCGCCGACACAAGGCATCCGGCGTCAAGAATTTGCGACACTGACGATTCCGGCGAACAGGACCGGATCGTCTCAGATATGCGCGTCGGCACCTGCCTCGGCAGCCAGCGTGGAACCGATCGGCGCTTCGTTGCCTGCCCAGCCCTCGCAGAGGGCGACGGCGGCGCCGATCGACGCGACCACCGCCTCGGCGTCCGGAAGCTTCTCGATCCCGTCCGTCTGCTTCGCCTCGTCGTCCGTGCCTTGCCAGAAACCGACGACGATCTTCTGCCCCGGTGCGATCGACTTTATCTGGCGGCAGATCAGACCCGCATCGGCGAGCAGGGTCGGCGGCGTCGCCGAAATGACGACGAGATCCGCGGACTCCTCGCGCAACCGTTCGAGTGCGCCGCGTGCTTCAGCTCGGCTCGCGGCGATGCGAACGTCGAAGCGTTCCAGCCGCAGCGCGCGGGCGAGCATCGCCGCGACGACCAGGTCACGCCCGGCACGCGCAGGCAGCACGAGCACGCGATAGGCGCGCAGCGACGGCGCGGCCGTTCCGTCGTAGTCGTCATCGGCATCGATTTCGTCGACCAGCGCGCGCAGCGCGCGTGCGAGGGCCTTGCATTGCTCGGCGTTGAGGCGCTGCTCGACGCGGTCGCGTTCTGACGCGAGCACAACCGGCAGCAGCACACGGTCGTAGAACTCGACCAGCGAATGCGCGGCGACGAAATCATCCGCCATCTCGCGTCCGCGCACGAACGAACGCGGGCGCAGCAGGCGCCGGTACATCTGCTCGGACGGGGACAGGGCATCCTCTTCACCGAGCATCACGTTGAGGAAAGACAGGCTCGGCACGTGCCGTCCCATGACGACGAGACAGACCGTGAGCGGAGTCGACAGCAGCAGCCCGATCGGCCCCCAGATCGTCGTCCAGAACACCGCGGAGACGACGAGCGCGAACGAGGACACGCCCGTGCTCGCGCCGTACAGCCACGGCTCGAGCACGTTGCCGGTGACGAGTTCGAGCACGAGGAACAGCGTCAACGTGAGCAGCGGCCCCATCCACGACGGCGACACGGCGAGCGAGAGCAGCAGCGGCGGGATGACCGCGATCCACGGCCCGATGTAGGGAATGAAGCGCAGCACCGCCGCGAGCCCGCCCCACAGCAGCGCGTTCGGCACGCCGATGAAGTACAGGCCCGTGGCAAGCGCGACGCCATAGATCAGGTTGGTCAGCAACTGCATCCCGAGATAGCGGCGGATGCGCGCGGCGCCGTCGTCGATCGCGCGTGCGGTCGCGCCGATGCGGCCATGGCCGACGAGGCGGATGAAGCGCTCCTGCAAGTCGTCCGCCTTGATCGCCATGAACACGACGAGCAGGATGACGAGGAACGTGGTGCCGATCGGGCCCATCAGTGGCTCTACGTAGGATTGCAGGACTTCGATCGGCGCGTTCCCGCCGCTCTGGACGACGCGCACGTCGAGCGGCGCCTTGTCCCGCGTCGCGGCGGCATCTTTGTTCGGCGCTGCCTGCGCGGCGGTCTTCTGCAGATCCTGCGAAAGGCGATCGAGCTGAGCAAGCACGCCATTGCCCGCGGGCACGACGTCGCGAATCTTTGCCGCGAGATTGCCGCGGTAGGCCGGCAACTGGTTGGCCAGGTCGTGTAGTTGCCGCGACAGTACTAAGCCGAGTTCGACCAAGGCAGCAAGCACGAAGATCAAGACGAGGATCGCGGCGGCCGCACGCCCGATCCAGCGCGCCAGCACGTTGATCAGCGGTTCGAGCATGAACGCGAACAAGGCCGAGAGCGCGAGCGGCACGAACACGTCGCGGCCGAAATACAACATGGCGAAGATTGATACCGCGAGCGCGAGCGCCCAGAGTCCGGTCAGCGCCTCGGCCGTCGCGCGCGAATTTTCCGCCAAGGTGCCATAGCGCTCGCGCCGGGTTTCATCCCGATTCACGGGGGTGGGCGTTCCCATGCCGTGCCTCCTTCGTCAGCACAGTCAGTCCTCGGGTGCAGGCGCCGCCGCGGCCGCATCGTCGGAGGGAGAAGCTGGTCGGTCCGTCCCGGCGACATATCGCTCGTAAAGCTTGAACGCCGCCGACGCGAGTATTGCCGTGCCCGCGGTGCGCCACCACAGTCGCGCCGCCGAGAAGACCAGACGCCGCCTGGCGGAAACGATCCAGACGGCGACCGCACCGCACAGACTCGCCACCGCGACTGCCGTCCACGGCTGGCGGCGCACCGCGTCTTCGAGCGCAGGCCGCGCGAGTTCCAGCGAGGCGCGCACGCGGCCATGCCGCCAATGCTCTCCCGCCGCTTCGGACACGCTGTCCCAAAGCACATTCCACAAACCGTTCGATGACGGCGAAGCACCCGAGAATTGCGCACGTCGCCGGCGGTGCGGCGAAGGCGTACTCGCCAACGCGGCAGCGAGCGCCGACCGGCTCGCATCGAGCGAACGTACGGCGGCGGCGACCTCGTCGCTCATCCGTCGTTCTCCTGCGCGCTTTCGCCGCCGCGCGCCGCACGCAGCAATTCGAGATCGCGCTGCAATTGCTGCGCGAGCACGTCCGACATCGGCGCCGGCTTGCGCGTCAGCGCAAACACGACGCAGGCGAGCGCAATCAGCAGACACACGATCGGCACGATCCACGCCCGCCAACTCGCCACGTCGACTTTATTCGACCAGAGCGCGAGCACCACGGCGGCGGCGACCAGGCCGATCAGGAC
>JAFEEZ010000180.1 GCA_018240825.1 Pseudomonadota bacterium
ATCCTTGACCGCGCTCCGCCGGTCGGTCACGGCTTCATCGGCCAGCTCGGTGCGAACCTTCGCCGAATCGCGTTCGAGCCAGACTTTCAGCGCGGGAATGGCGCGCGCCTGGGGCGGATAGGTAGCCGTGAAATCGAGGTCGCGCGCGGCCGCCAACGCCGCCGCCGCCGTCAGGCAGGCAATTGCCGTCATAGCCAGTCGAAGCGTACGCATGTCCGATCCTCTCAACGAAGTCTCCGCCGTGTATCACGACGCAGCGCGGTTGATAGGGCCGCGCGTATTTGTCCCATAACCGGATTCGCGCGGAATTGGCCCCTAGCGTGCGCGCGACTAGGATGGCGGCGTGAGATTTATGGCGATCCTGATCGGTCTGCTGCTAGCGACAGCCGCGTCGGCGCAGACCGCACCGCAGCGGATCGTCACGCCGGTCGACCCGCTCGTAATGGGCACCGACGACTTCACCCGCCTCGCAGATCCCGCCTTGTGGGACGGCTTGACCGTCACGCGCATCGAGTTCCGCGACGACCGCGCGTTCTGGCGGCTCTACCGCATCGACAATATCCGCAAGCCCGCCGGCCCTCTGTGGTTCGTCCCCCACGACAATGAGAATGCGGCATTCCAGGCCGCGATTTATGCTGTCCGCGCCTATGGTGGCCAGGTCGTCGCCGTCGAAGAAGCGCGCTCGGTCGACGGCCCCGACAGCCGGATGAACGGCGACGTCGCCTATGGCAAGCCGATCGACCCCAACCGCAACTTCCGCGACGAGACCCCGACCTATGCCAGCGAGATCCTCGCCGGTCTGGGCCAGCCCCCGCGGCTGATCGTTGCGCTCCACACCAACGAGCCGGGCTACGATTCCGCCGCCTCGACCTGCGGCCCGCAACCGCCCGCTTATACCGGCAAGGGCGAGATATCGGTGCTGCTGTGCAACGACCTCTACATGCCGCGCCGCTCGTTCTATGGCGATTGGCCGTTCGACGACACCGACAGCGTCGCGATCGTGTCCTATCCGGCGAGCGGCGGACCGGGCGACGGTTATTGCGTGGGCGCGCTCGCCGATGCCGACATGAACATCATGCTCGAACGCGTGATGACCAGCGACGGATCGTTGTCCAACTTCGCGCTGTTTCATGGCTTGCCTTACGTGAACCTCGAGACGCAGGACCGCGGGGTCACGCCAACCGGCCTGGGCGACGCACGCAGCCGGTTGCTGGCGATGATCGGCATCGTGATGGACCGTTGCGCGCCGATTGAGGGCTTGTCGCTCCGCCCGTCGCGCGCGCCCGAGCCGATCCGTGCGGTCAAGCGCAAGAAGCGGCGCTGATTTCCCCAAGTTCGTGTCGAGCGAAGTCGAGACACGATGGGTAAGGACAACTTCTCGACTTCGCTGGAAGCGAACGGACGGTGGGGACTGGCGCGCCTCGCACGCACGGTTATGGTGCACGGTCATGAAACCGCTCAGCTTGTTCGCGCTTCCGCTCATCCTTTTCGCCACGCCCGTTCTGGCGCAGGATCTTACCGCCGCCGAGACTGCCAAGGTCGACGCAATCGTCAACGACACGCTTGCCAAGACGGGCGTGCCATCGGCGTCGATCGCGATCGTGCGCGACGGCAAGATCGCGCTCGCCAAGGCTTACGGCAAACAGTCCGAAACACTCAGCGACACGCAAGCCGACCGCCCTTATCAGATCGCCTCGATCTCCAAGCAATTCACTGCCGCCGCGCTCCTGCTGCTCGAAGACGAAGGCAAGCTCAGCCTCGACGACACCGTCGCCAAGTGGCTCCCCGGCATCTCCGGTGGCGACAAGATCAAGCTGCGCCAATTGCTCAGTCACACGTCCGGCCTGCAGGATTACTGGCCGCAGGATTACAGCTTCGCCGCGATGGCCAAACCGGTCACGCCGCAGGGCATAGTCGACCGCTGGGCGAAGAAGCCGCTCGATTTCGAACCCGGTGCGCAATGGCAATATTCGAACACGGGTTACGTCGTCGCCGGTCTGATCGCGGAGAAGGCGGCGGGCAAGCCTCTGCTCGCCTACCTCCAGGAAAAGATCTTCAAGCCGCTTGGTATAAAGGCGATCGACCAGGACAAGGCGATTGGCCCGGCGTTCCCCCAAGGCTATGGCCGGTTCGCACTCGGCCCGGTGCGGCCGGAGACGCCGCCGGCCGCGGGCTGGCTGTACGCCGCAGGCGAATTGTCGATGTCGGCCGCCGACCTCGCCAAATGGGATATCGCGCGGATCAACCGCAGTCTGCTTCCGGCCGACGACTGGGAGGCCCAGGAAACCACCGTCAAGCTGACCGACGGCAAGGACACCGGCTACGGCTTGGGCGTGTTCGCCCAGACGCGCGATGGGCATCTCCGCATCGAACATAGTGGCGAGGCGGTCGGGTTCATCTCCGAAAACGTCGTTTATCCCAACGACAAGCTGGCGTTTGTCGTGCTGACCAATAGCTGGTCGGCGGGTGCGGCGGCGCAGATCGCGGGCAAGCTCGCCGCCACCTTCCTGCCCGCCCCCGCCGCAACCGGCGACGATGCTCGGGCGGCCGCGAAGGCGCGGCTGGTGTTCGACCAGCTGCGCGGCGGCGTGCTCGACCGTTCGTTGCTGACCGAGGACGCCAATTACTATTTCACCCCGACGGCGATCGCCGATTACCGCGCCAGCCTCAGCCCGCTCGGCGACCCGCAAAGCTTCGCGGCGCGCGGCGGCAGCGCTTTGCGCGGAGGGTTCGTCATCCGTGGCTACACAATCAAATATGCCGACCGCGCGCTCAACCTCAGCACATTTTTCGATCCGGCAAGCGGCAAGATCGAACAGTTCCTCGTGACGCCGAGCGGCCAGTGACCGATTTCGCCGCGTTGCTCCAGCCCGACTGCGGCCAGCCCGCCCGCACGATCGAGGTCGTCCACCCGGACGCCTATGCCGACTGGCTGAAAACCCAGCCGAAACGCATGCGCGCGCTGCTGGATGCGCAGAAGGTGACTGGCAAGGCGGGCGACAAGGCGATTCTGCCCGGCGACGGCGACGATTGGTCGGCGCTGCTGGTGTGCGACGAGGATGTTTCGTCGCCGTGGCGCATCGCATCGCAGCCGGGATTCCTGCCCGAAGGCGCGTACCGCCTAAAATCGGGTGACGTCGGCGCGGCGGGGCTTGGCTGGCTGCTCGCGCAATATCGGTTCGAGCGGTACGCCAAAGCGGACAAAAACGGCGGCGCGCGCGTCCTGCTGGCGAACGATCCCGCCGGGATCGACGAAACCGTGCGACTGGCGGAAGCGACCGCGCTGGTCCGCGACCTGGTCAACACCGGGGCGTCCGACATGGGGCCAGCCGAACTCGAGGCAGAGGCGGAGAAGCTGGCCAAGACGCATGACGCCAGGGTCACGGTCACGCGCGGCGATGCGCTCGCCAAGGGCTATCCGATGATCGACGCGGTCGGCCGCGCCGCCGCGAAGCACCGCGCGCCCCGCCTGATCGAGCTAGAATGGGGCAATCCCAAGCACCCGCGCATCGCGTTGATCGGCAAGGGC
>JAFEEZ010000181.1 GCA_018240825.1 Pseudomonadota bacterium
CGCCGCCTTAACGCTTCGCTGTTAAGCCGGCGCGATGAAAGGCATCATCTTGGCGGGCGGGCGCGGCACCCGGCTCTATCCGGCTACCCTGGCGGTCTCCAAGCAATTGCTGCCGGTGTTCGATAAGCCGATGATCTATTATCCGCTGTCGATCCTGATGCTCGCGGGCATCCGCGAGATCCTGATCATCACCACGCCGCGCGACGTGACGGCATTTCGCGAACTGCTCGGCGACGGCAGCGCGTTCGGCGTGTCGCTCAGCTATGCCGAACAGGCGAAGCCGAGCGGTCTGCCCGAGGCGTTCGTGATCGGGGAAAGCTTTCTCAACGGCGAGGGCTGCGCGCTGATCCTCGGCGACAATATCTTCCACGGCGACCAACTCGGCGCGCGCTGCCGCGAGGCGGCGACCAAAGCGACCGGCGCGACGGTGTTCGCCTATCAGGTCACTGACCCGGAGCGCTACGGCGTCGTCTCCTTCGAGGAGGACGGCCGGGTGACGTCGATCGAGGAGAAGCCGAAGGAGCCGCAGACCAACTGGGCGGTGACGGGCCTCTACTTCTGCGATCCTGACGTGGTCGCTATCGCCAAGGGTCTCAAACCCTCGGCACGCGGCGAAACCGAGATCGTCGACGTGCTCAACGCCTATCGCGCGCGGGGTGACCTGACCGTCAGCCTGCTCGGACGCGGCAACGTCTGGCTCGACACCGGTACGCACGATAGCCTGTACGAAGCGTCGAGTTTCGTCCGCGCGATCGAGCATCGCATGGGCGTCAAGATTGCCTGCCCTGAAGAGATCGGGCTGCAACTTGGTTGGCTTGATCGTGACAGTGTGCTCGGTCGCGCGGCGGAAATGGGTGGTGATTATGCCAGTTATCTGAGGAAGATGGCGGCATGAGTTCGCGCATCATCTTGGTTACGGGCGGGGCTGGCTTCATAGGGTCGGCGCTGGTTCGGCGACTGGTCGGCCAGGGACGCCGCGTCGTCAATCTCGATAAGCTGACCTATGCGGCAGCGCCCGCGTCGCTGGGCGCGGTCGTGGGCAAATCGAACTATCGCTTCGTTCAGGGCGATATCGCCGACCGCCGCCTCGTCGCGGAGCTATTGGCCGCTGAGAGCGTCGGTACGATCATCCATCTCGCCGCGGAAAGCCATGTCGACCGATCGATCGACGATCCGGGGGCGTTCGTCGAGACCAATATCGTCGGAACCTACGAATTACTCCAGGCTGCACGGGGTTATTGGGAAACCCTTAGCAACAATGCGAGGTCGGCGTTCCGCTTTCATCACGTGTCGACCGATGAAGTGTTCGGCGATCTCGATTTCGACGCGCGCAAGTTCGATGAAGCGTCGCCCTACCGCCCATCCTCGCCCTATTCAGCGTCGAAGGCGGCGTCGGACCATCTCGTCCGCGCCTGGCGGCATACCTATGGCCTCCCGGTCGTCGTCACCAACTGCACCAACAATTACGGGCCGTGGCAAGCGCCCGAGAAGCTTATCCCGTTGACCATCCTCAAGGCGATAAAGGGAGAGCGATTGCCGGTATACGGCACTGGCGCAAACATTCGCGATTGGCTTCACGTCGACGACCACGCGGCCGCGCTCCAGGTGGCGTTCGAACGCGGACGGATCGGCGAGACCTATGCGATCGGTGCGCGCGAGGAGCACAGCAACATCGCGATGGTCGCCCGCATTTGCGATCTGCTCGACGCTTGCGTCCCGATAGGCAAGCAGCGCCGCAGCCTGATAGAATTCGTCGCCGACCGGCCAGGTCACGACCGCCGCTACGCTATCGATCCGGCGAAGATCGAAAGCGAACTCGGGTGGAAACCGGCGATCAGCTTCGCGGACGGCCTCGCCGCGACGGTCGACTGGTATGTCGAGCATGGCGATAGCTGGGCCGCGCGCGACTGGTCACTGGAGCGGATCGGCCGCGGTTAGCCGCAGGCGCAGCCTGGGTCCTTGGGCAAGGAAATCGTCCGGAACCTGAGCGACAAGGCGTCCGCGAGCAGCAACTTGCCCGCGCTATCCTCGCCAAACGGCACGATTGCGCGGATGACCTCCAGCGCGGCGAGGCTCCCTATCACGCCGGCCATCGCCCCGAGCACGCCGACATCGGCGCAGCTCGCGCCTTCGCGCTCGGGATCAGCGCCGACGAAGCACTGATAGCATGGTTTGCCGGCCTCCCACCCGCGATAAACGCCGAGCTGCCCTTCGAATTGGCTGACCGCCGCGGACACCAGCGGAACGCGAAGGGCGAGCGCCGCGTCGGCCACCGCCAGCCGAGTTGGGAAATTGTCGCAGCCGTCGAGCACGGCATGGGCGCCCGTCAGCAGATTGGCGGCATTGCCTGCGTCGACGCGCAGCGGACGGGGGACGATCGTCACGCCGGCGTCGATCCGCGCCAGCGCCGCCGCCGCTGCTTCCACCTTCGGCGCGCCGATATCCGCGACGCCGAACAATGTCTGGCGCTGGAGGTTCGACAGGTCGGCCGCGTCGTCGTCGACGATCGTGATTCGCCCGATGCCCGCCGCGACGAGATATTGCAGCGCCGGCGACCCGATCCCGCCCGCGCCGATGACCGCGACATGGGCTTGACGCAGCTGCGCCTGACCGGCGCCGCCGATTTCCTTCAACACGATATGCCGGGCGAACCGGGTGAGGTCGTCGTCGCTGAGAGTCACGCTTACCAGCTAAGCGTCATGCCCGTTCGATACCAGCTGTCGCTGGCCGGCGGCGCACCGGCCAGGTTGCCGCGCACCGCCTTCTGCACCACGCCGGCCGCGAATTGTTCGACCGTCGGGCAATTGATCGCCTTCGGCACGATGCGCAGCGCGTCACCGCTTGCCGAGATCAATATCGCCAGGTCGACGGTGATGCTGACCTTGCCGGCGACCGCGGGCGGCGCGGCGCAGCGGCCAGCGGCGACTTCGTCATGGACGAACTTTGTCATCAGCGCCGCATAGTCGGGCGTGGCGGACAAGCGAAGTTGGGGAAGCGCGGCCCAATCCGCCGGCGGCGCAGCGACGCCAGTCGCGACCTGTAACGCCAGAAACAATGCGATCATACGCCCGTCGAGCCGAAGCCTCCGCTGCCGCGGTCGGTGTCGTCGAGTTCGTCGACCTCGTCCAGCGTCGCGCGTTGAAGCGGGGCCGGAACGAGTTGGGCGATGCGGTCGCCACGCGCAATCTCGAATGGCTCGTCCCCGAGATTGGCGAGGATCACCTTCACTTCGCCGCGATAGTCGTGGTCGATCGTGCCGGGCGTGTTGAGGCAGGTTATGCCGTGCTTGAGCGCAAGGCCTGAACGCGGGCGGACCTGCACTTCGTAGCCGTCCGGAATCGCGATCGCGAAGCCCGTCGCGACGGCATGGCGCGAGCCGGGTGCCAGCCGCAGGCCCTCCGCCGCGACGACGTCCATGCCGGCGGCGCCCCGGGTGGCGTAGGCTGGCAGCGGAAGCCCGCCGCCGTTGGGCAATCGCTTGATTCCGATGCGAATCGGGTCGGTCATTGCGCTTGCGTATCGCAATTTGCCTTAGCGGGCGATTCTTCCATTTGGCTTATGCGTGGTTAGCCATGGCGGCGTCGATCCGCTCGGCGAGCCGCTGTGCAACTTCCTCTTTCGGCGCATCGGCCCAGCTTTCCACACCGGTCGCGGTGATCAGGTGAACAGCATTGCGCTCGCCGCCCATCACGGCGCCCGACACGTCGTTTGCAATGATCCAGTCGGCGCCTTTCCTGGCGAGTTTGGTCCTGGCGTGTTCGACGACATGCTCGGTCTCGGCGGCGAAACCGATGACGAGCGCAGGGCGGCGCGGGTTGCGCGACAGACCCGCGAGAATGTCCGGGTTCTCGACAAGGCGGAGGACGGGCGGGCCGCCGGCGTCCTTCTTGATCTTATGCCCGGCGGCCTCGACCCGCCAGTCGGCGACTGCGGCGACCATCACCGCGGCGTCGGCGGGCAGCGCCGCCTCGACCGCTGCCGCCATTTGCAGCGCGGTCTCGACATCGACGCGAGTCACGCCGGGCGGTGCGGTGAGCGCGACTGGGCCGGCGATCAATGTCACCCGCGCGTCCAATGCCGCCAGCGCCCCGGCGATCGCGAAACCCTGTTTCCCCGATGACCGATTGGCGAGGTAGCGGACCGGATCGATCGGCTCATGC
>JAFEEZ010000182.1 GCA_018240825.1 Pseudomonadota bacterium
GACTGACGCAGGTCGCGATCGACCTGATGGACGGGCTCGATGAGGATGCGGTCGGGTTCCGTCCCACCTACAATGGCGAAGAACAGGAACCCGAGCTGATGCCCGGGCTGTTTCCCAACCTGCTGGCCAATGGCGCGGCGGGGATCGCGGTCGGCATGGCGACGAGCATCCCGCCGCACAACGCCGCCGAACTGCTCGATGCAGCGATCGCGCTGATCGATAACGCGAACGCCGACGTGCTCGAATGCGTCAAGGGCCCGGACCTGCCGGCCGGCGGAGTGATCGTCGACAGCCCCGCCGCGATCGCCGAAGTTTATGCCACCGGCCGCGGCGGCTTTCGCACCCGCGCCCGGATCGAACGGGTCAATGAGAAAGGCGGTGGCTGGCGTCTCGTCGTCACCGAGATTCCCTATGGAGTGTCGAAGGGCAAATTGATCGAAAACATCGCCGATCTGATCAACGAGAAGAAGTTGCCTATCCTGGCCGATGTCCGCGACGAATCCGCCGAGGACATCCGCATCGTCCTCGAACCGCGCAGCCGGACGGTCGATTCCGACACGCTGATGGAAAGCCTGTTCCGGCTGTCCGACCTCGAAACGCGCCTGCCGCTCAACCTGAACGTGCTCGACAAGGACCGCACGCCGCGCGTGATGAGCCTGAAGGAAGCATTGAGCGCATGGGTCGACCACCAGTTCGTCGTGCTGCGGCGGCGCTCGCAGCACCGGCTGGACAAGATCGCCGACCGGCTCGAACTGCTCGGCGGTTATCTGATCGTCTTCCTCAATCTCGACCGCGTGATCGAGATCATTCGCACCGAAGACGATCCGAAACCGGTGATGATGGCCGAGTTTGGGCTGACCGACCGCCAAGCGGAAGCGATCCTCAACATGCGGCTGCGCAGCTTGCGGCGCCTCGAGGAAATGGAAATCCGCAAGGAGCGCGATACGCTGGAGAGGGAGCAAGGCGAACTCCAACTCCTGTTGTCGAGCGACGCACGGCAGCGGACGCGGTTGAAGCGCGATCTGGGCAAGTTGCGCGACCGCTATGGTCCGGAAACGGCGCTGGGCACGCGCCGCACGGCGATCGAGGAAGCGGCGCCGGCGCGCGAAATTCCGCTCGAAGCGATGATCGAGCGCGAGCCGATCACGGTCATCCTGTCGCAGCGCGGATGGATCAGGGCGATGAAGGGCCATGTCGAACTCGCGAGCGCCGACGCAATGAAGTTCAAGGAGGGCGACGGTCCGCGTTTCGCCTTCCACGCGCAGACAACCGACAAGCTGCTGCTCGCCGCGGAGACCGGGCGTTTCTATACGCTTGCGGCCGACAAGCTGCCCGGCGGGCGCGGATTCGGCGAGCCCGTGCGGCTGATGATCGACCTCGACGGCGAAGTGCCGAGCACTGCGTTGCTGCGCGCCAACGAGGCCGAGCGGTTGCTGGTGGCCGCCAGCGACGGGCGCGGCTTCGTGCTCAAGACCGCCGACGCGATGGCCGAGACTCGCAAGGGGAAGGCGGTGGTCAATCCGCGGCCGGGCGCCAAGCTCAAACTGGTCAAGCCGATCGGGCCGGAGGACGATTACGTCGCAGCGATCGGAGACAACCGCAAGATGCTGGTGTTCCCGCTCTCCGAGGTCGCCGAACTGGCGAAGGGGCAGGGCGTGCAACTTCAGCGCTATCGCGACGGGGGGCTTTCCGATGCGGTGACGTTCAAATTCGCGGAAGGCTTGAGTTGGGCGATGGGCGGCGACAGCGGACGGACGCGGACCGAAGCCGACCTCCAGCCCTGGCGCACCGCGCGCGGCGCGGCAGGGCGGATGCCCCCCACCGGCTTCCCGCGAGACAACAGGTTTTAAGTCGCTGATTTCCTGAACAAGCTTCAGGCGGCTTTAACCAATCGGCGGTAGAGCGGCGGGAATGGCGCTCGGCTTTTCCCGCGTGAAGACCGCACCGCGTGTTTCCGCCGACCCGGCGGAGGGCGCGCTGCAGCCGAGCCAGATTCCCGGGATCGCCGCGTCCATCGAACTGATACCGGTGGCGCTTGCGCTGGTCGGCCCCGCCGGTCGCGGGGTCGCGATCGCGGCCGCGAATGGCGCGTTTCGCCAGGCTGGCCTGGGCAGTGCCGGAGGCGACGGGCCGCTCGTCCAACACCTTGGCGATCGGCTGGCGCGGTTCCTGACGAGCGACCGCGACCGCGAGGAATTTTCGTGGGAGTTCGGCAGCGCGGTCGATTGCCGACATTTCCGCGTGATGCTCGCGCGCCGCTCGGCCAAATCGACGCATTGCTTCATCACGCTGACCGACCATACCGGCGAGCTTCGCACCGAGCGCAACTTGCGCCGCGAAATGATGACCGACAGCCTGACCGGGCTGCTCAACCGCGCGGCGTTCAGCGAACTGCTGGAAGAACGAATTTCCGCTGGCGAAGGCGCCGCGCGATACGCCGTGCTCATCATCGATCTCGACCGGTTCAGCCGGGTCAACGCATGCCTTGGCTCGATGGCGGGCGACGAATTGCTGATCACGGTGGCGCGCCGGTTGAAAGGCGCGTTGCGCGCTGTCGACGTGCTCGCACGGACCGGCGGCGATGAATTCGGTATCCTGCTCACCCTCGAATCGGATACGGCGGAAGCCGACCATGCCGCGCACCGCATCGAAGCTGCATTGGCCACGCCCTTCCGCATGTCGGACTTCGAAATCCGCGTGGCGTGCTCGATCGGCGTCGCGTTCGGCAGCGACGAGATCGACGATGCCGAGGACCTGATCCGTCACGCCCAGTTCGCGGTCAAGCGGTCGAAAGCCTCGGGTCACGCCGAGCATTACCAAATGCGCGCGCTGGACGCTGCGCGCGCCGCGTTCGGGATCGAGACCGAGTTGCGCCGCGCGATCGACCAGGGTGCGCTGAGGTTGACGTATCAACCGATCTGCGACCTTGCGTCAGGCCGGGTCGTCGCGTTCGAATCGCTCGCCCGCTGGACCAGCGAGAGCGGGCAGGAATACTCGCCCAACGACTTCATTCCCGTCGCGGAGGAATCAGGGCTGATCGTGCCGCTCGGCCGCTGGGCACTGGACGAGGCGGCGAAGACGCTGCGCGCCTGGGATGTCCGGGCCGGCGGCGGCTGTGGCGTCAAGTTTGCGGTCAATCTGTCGGCTATCCAGCTGCATCGCGATGACATCGCTCCTGCCGTCGAAAGCGCATTGCTGGCGCACCGGCTGGCCGGCAGCCGCTTCACGCTCGAACTGACCGAAAGCGCGCTGGTCGCCGATCCGCAGCGTGTCGCGGAAACGATGCACAAATTGAAGCAGCTCGGCACCACGCTGGCGATGGACGACTTCGGCACGGGCTATTCGAATCTCGCCTATCTTCAGAAGCTGCCGATCGACGTACTCAAGATCGACCGCAGTTTCGTGACGGGAATGCTTGCCGACCGCGACAAGATTGCGATCGTCCGCGCGATCCTGAGCCTTGCGCAGGCGCTTGGACTGGACACGACCGCCGAAGGGATCGAGACCAACGAACTTGCCCAAACGCTCACGGCGCTCGGTTGCACGTTCGGTCAGGGTTACGTCTACGCCAAACCGCTCGAAGCGGACGCGGCCTACGACTTTCTGATGACATCCAACACTTGAGCGATTTCCTCGTCGGCGATCGCGGCGGCGCGGACCGCACCGGGAAAATCTTCGGCGATCCAGCGATCCTCGATGCGCCGCAACGTGCGCGCGACATCGGGGCCGGCGGTCAGGCCCTTCGCCACCAGCTGGCCGCCAGTGATCGGGAATTTCGGGATTTCGAGTAGCGGCACATCACCGGCGCCGGTTTCCTCGACGACGTCGAAATCGGGGTTCAACAACAGTTGGTCGATCGCGCCCTCACGGCCAAGCCGGTACGCAAGCTCGCGCGGCGAGCCGCGCACGGGAGTCGCCGCCTGTATCAGTCGCCTGCGATCCGTGTTGGACAATTTCAGCCGCGCGCCGACATCCTCGGCGATGGCCCGATCATATGGCAAGAGGGCGGCCAAACGGCGAATCGGGTCTGGCGTGAGCCCGGAACGTTCCTCAATGGACGCCATCGCCATCAGACGGCCCGCATGGGCGATCTCCGGAATGACCGGCGCGAAGATTCCGGTGTGGATCATCAGCGACGCCGTCTCGGCCGCGCGCGGCGCAACAAGCAGGCGTAGCAATTCGTTCGCTATCCGTTCGCGCGACAGCGCCATCAGGTCGTTGGCGCGATCGGCGCAGGCCTTCAGCCCTGCCGGGTCGGGCGCATCGCCGAACCGGGCAAGGAAGCGGAAGAAGCGCAGGATGCGCAAATGATCTTCGGCAATGCGGCTCAGCGGATCGCCGATGAAGCGGACGCGCCGCGCCGTAAGGTCGTCGACCCCGCCGAAATAGTCGAACAGCTCGCCGCTGGTCGGATCGGCGTAGAGCGCGTTGATCGTGAAATCGCGGCGCGCAGCGTCCTCGCCCCAGTCGTCGGTAAAGGCGACGGTCGCGTGCCGTCCGTCGGTTTCCAGATCGCGACGGAGCGTGGTGACTTCATATACTTCGTCGTTGGCGACGGCGGTGATCGTGCCGTGTTTGATCCCGGTCGGCACGACCTTGATCCTGGCCGTCTCGAGCAGATCAATCACCCGGTCAGGCGCGTGCGTCGTCGCCAGGTCGATGTCCGCGGTCTCGATTCCGAGCAGCGTGTCGCGCACCGCGCCGCCCACGATCCGCGCATTGCCGGGTCCGAGCGCGTCGACCACGCGATTCAAGCCGGGGTGGTCGCGCCATGCGGCGGCGGGCAACCTCATGCCACCCACCGTAGCCGCCGCGACAGGTTGACGATCATTGCGGCCGTCGCCCCCCAGATCCGCCGATCCCGCCAGGTGATCTCGTAATAGGTGCGCTGACGGCCTCGCCATTCGGCGCTCGCCTGAATCTGGTTGTCGGGATTAAAGATGAATGCGAGCGGCGCCTCGAACACGTCCGCGACCTCGGCCTCGTTCGGATGGTAATCGAGGTCCGGCGCAATCACGCCGATCACAGGAGTCACGGCATAGCCGGTCACGGTAATGTACCGATCGGCTGCGCCCACCAACTCGACTGCATCGCGCGGCAGGGCGATCTCTTCCTCGGCCTCGCGCAACGCCGCGGCGACCGCGTCCCGGTCGTCGGGATCGATTCGCCCGCCGGGGAATGCGACCTGACCGGCGTGGCGGCGCAGCGTGTCGGTGCGCAGCGTCAGGATGACGCCCGGTTCCGACCGGTCGGTGATCGCGACCAGCACCGCGGCCGGCGCCGGTTCACCTTCATTGTAAGGTTCGACGCTGTCGCCCGGAAGCAGCACGGGCGCGTGATCTTCCGCGGCTAATGCCGTGCGCAACCTGTCGGCCAGCGTCATGCGGCAGGTTCCAGAGGGAAGAATGCGCCGTCGCTCCATACGCCTGCCGGATCGTCATCGCCCGACAGCGCGCGTTCGGCGATTTCGTAATAGACGCTGCGCACGACCAGCGCCTCGAGCCCGCCTCGCACGTGCAAGTAGGGGCGGGGACCATCCTCGGCCTGAACAAAACGCAGTTGGTGACCCGGGCCGGCGGTGACGAGGTCGCCGGTGTTGAGCCGGAACGCGAGCCTGGCGTCCGCGCCGTCGCCCTCAGCTTTCAATTCCACCGCAACGAATGGCGCATCCTCGACCGTAATGTCGAGTTTTTCGACCGGCGTGACCAGCACATA
>JAFEEZ010000183.1 GCA_018240825.1 Pseudomonadota bacterium
CCGTAATGGCGCGCGCGGGCGAGGGTGTCGTCGATCGCGCGGGATACGCGGACCAGGTCGACAGCGTGCGCGAAATCGTCGTCCGACGCGCGGTGGCCGAGGATCGCGTCCTTCCAGAATTTGCGGTCGTCCTCGTTGCCGCGCGCATAGGCGAGGATCACCGGCAGCGTGACCTTGCCCTCCCGGAAATCGTCGCCGGTGTCCTTGCCCATCGTGCCGGCGTCGGACACGTAATCGATCGCGTCGTCGACGAGCTGGAACGCGATGCCCAGGTTGCGGCCGAACGCGTCGAGCGCGACTTCCTCGGCCTCGGGGCGCTCCGCGACCACCGCCGAAATCTTGCACGCGGCGGCGAACAACGCGGCGGTCTTCGCGCCGATGATGTCGAGATAGCGTTCCTCGCCGAGATCGACGCGGCGCGCGGCGGTGAGCTGGTTGACTTCGCCTTCCGCGATCACGGCGCTGGCGTTCGACAGGATCTTGAGCACCTTCAGGCTGCCGTCCTCGACCATCAGTTCGAAACTGCGGCTGAACAGGAAATCGCCGACCAGGATCGACGCCGGGTTGCCCCAGATCAGGTTCGCTGTGCGCTTGCCGCGGCGCAGGTCGCTGCCGTCGACGACATCGTCGTGGAGCAGAGTCGCGGTGTGGATGAATTCGACGGCGGCGGCGAGGCGGTGGTGGCGCGTGCCGGTATAGCCGAGCAGCTTCGCGCTCGCGAGCGTCAGCATCGGCCGCATCCGCTTGCCGCCGCCCGCGATCAGATGCCCCGCGAGCTCGGGGATCAGCGGGATTTCGGACTGCATGCGGTCGAGGATCACCGCATTGACCGCGTTCATATCGGCCGCGACTAGGCTCATCATCGGCTCGAGGCTGGGGGTGGGCCGGCCGGGATCGAGGCGGTGGATCGTGGCGCTCATCGTGGCCCGGCTGTGGCCGACCAGGTCGGGGAAGGCAAGCGCAGTTGCGCACCCCGGCGTGCATGCGCCACAAGGTGGACGATTCGGGAGGGACCATGGCCGACGAAATCCTCGACGCCTATCGCAGCAGCATCGACAATATCGATGCTGCTTTGGTCCATATCCTCGCCGAGCGGTTCAAGGTGACGCAGGCGGTCGGGCGCTACAAGGCGAAGGCCGGGCTGCCCCCCGCCGATCCCGGGCGTGAGGAGCGGCAGATCGCGCGGTTGCGCAAGCTAGCCGAGGATGCCCGGCTCGACCCCGAATTCAGCGAGAAATTCCTGCGCTTCATCATCGACGAAGTGATCCGCCACCACGAACGGTTTCGGGACGAAGGCTGACCGCTCGCTGCTTGCGACTCGGGGTAGACAGGCGTAATTTCTGTCCGGACGCGACTTGTCGCGACAAGCCGATGGCGCGTCCGGGAGAGGGACGATGCACGGCTTCCATGCAAGCGAGTGCAAGTGCAGTTATGGGCTGGCCATGTTTCTGGTCAGTTTCGGGCTGGCCGGGATGTTGTTCACGATCGCGTGGCTGATCGCGTGAGAATTTAGGCGAGTTCCTCGTCAGGGAGCAGTTCGGTGTCGACCGTCGCCTGCGCTGGAGCCGAGTAGCGCGCGCCGCGGATCGTGCCGGCGAAGATGCCGTCCACCGCGGCGATCATGTCCGGCGTCAGGCTGATCGCCACAGCGGCCGCGTCTTCTTCCAGATGAGCGATGCGGCGTGTGCCGGGGATGGGGACGATATGTTCGCCCTTCGCCAGCACCCAGGCGAGGGCGAGCTGCGCGGGCGTGTGGCCGAGGTCGGCGGCGAGGGCTTCGAACCGCGCGACGACGCCGAGATTGTGCCGCAGATTGTCGCCCAGGAAGCGCGGCATCGTCGTGCGAATGTCGTGTTTCTCGTAAGCGTCGTCGCGCACGGCGCCGGCCAGCATCCCGCGCGCGACCGGCGAGAAGGCGACGAAACCGATGCCGAGTTCGCGGCAGGTGTCGAGCACCGCGACTTCCGGATTGCGGACCATCGGCGAATATTCGCTCTGCACCGCCGCGATCGGGTGGACGGCATGCGCGCGGCGAATCAGCGCGGCGCCCATTTCCGACAGGCCGATCGCGCCGATCTTGCCCGCCTGCACCGCGTCCTTCAGCGCGCCGACCGATTCCTCGATCGGCACGTTCCGATCGGGGCGATGGAGGTAATAGAGGTCGATCCGGTCGGCGCCCAATCGCTGCAACGCGCGGTCGAGCGTCGCGGCGATCGCGGCCGGGCGCGCGTCGAGCACGCGCGTCTTCCCGTCGGGCGCATCCATTACGCATTTCGACGCGAGTATGAACTCGGCCTTGCGGTGCATCACGTAGCGCTGGATCAGCCGTTCGCTCTGGCCGAGGCCGTAGATCGCGGCGGTGTCGAGAAAGGTCACGCCGAGGTCGAGCGCGCGGTTGAGCAGCTTGCCCGCATCCTCTTCGGGCGGCGGAATGCCGTAAGCATGACAGATGTTCATGCAGCCGAGGCCGATTGCGGAGACGGTCAGCGGGCCGAGCTGACGGGTCGGAAGGGTCATGAAATACTTTCGGGATTGGGGAAATCGCCTTCCAGTACCGGGGCGGCGTGGCGTTGGCGAGGCTCGCGCACGCGGAAGATCAATAGCAGGGCTGCGGCGCTCAGGAAGCCGATCGCGGTCCACATCACCGGCGGATAGCCGAAGCGATACGCCACCAGCCCGCCGATCACCGGGCCGATCGCCGAAATCGTTCCTTCGATCGTCGTCGACAGCGCCAGCCGCATCGCGACGTCGGCGCGTTCGCCGAATTCGAGCACCATCGTCTGCTGGCTCATCTGATACCCGCAATTGCCCGCGCCGAGGCAGCAGAAGGCGGTGAACACCGCCCAGGGGTGATGCACGCCGAGCAACAGCACGATCCCACCAGCCCACAGCGCGGCCGCCAGCGTAAAGGTCGAACGATAGCCGGTGCGGTCGCCGAGATTGCCCCACAGCAGGTTCGACGCGGTGTCGGCGCCCAGATAGGCGAGGCTCAGCTCGCCGATGACGATCCCCGACAGGCCGAGCTGGCTGCCCGCGTACAGGATGTAGAAGGGCGTCGAAATGCGCGCGCACACGCAGCACGCTTCGGCGAGGATGAACCAGCGATAGCCGCGATCCTCGAGCAATTGCGCAAAGGTCTTTACGCGTTCGATGAACTTCATCGGCGGGCGGACCGTCACGGGCACGGGCTC
>JAFEEZ010000184.1 GCA_018240825.1 Pseudomonadota bacterium
GGAGGGCGGTGAGCCTGTGCGCAAGCCGATGACCTTCATAAACCCGGAAATTCTGTCAGTTAGTGACGAAACCTCGACGTACAATGAAGGTTGTTTGTCGATCCCCGAGCAATATGCAGAGGTCGAACGCCCAGCACGCTGCCGCGTCAAATGGCAGGATGAGGACGGTGGAACCCACGAAGAGGAACTGGACGGCCTGATGGCGACCTGCGTCCAGCACGAAATCGATCACCTCAACGGCGTGCTGTTCACCGATCACATCAGCAAGCTCAAGCGCGACATGCTGATGAAGAAGCTCGCGAAACTGCGGAAGGCGGCCTGATTTTCATCCCTCTGCCAATGCCGGGGGGAATCTAGAACAGCCCCTCGATCGCGCCGTCAGGCCCTATCCTGATCCCCTCCGCCGCCGGTATGCGCGGCAGGCCGGGCATCGTCATGATCTCACCGCAGATCGCCACGACGAATCCCGCACCGGCCGCCAGCCGCACCTCGCGCACCGGGACGCTGTGCCCGGTCGGCGCGCCCAGTGCGGCGGGGTCGGTCGAGAAGCTGTATTGCGTCTTCGCCATGCAGACCGGCAGGTGGCCGTATCCCGCTTCCTCCCACCGCTTCAGCTGCGCCATGACGCTCGGCTCGGCGGTGGCGTGCTCGGCGCGGTAGATGCGCGTCGCCACGGTGTTGATCTTTTCGAACAGCGGCAGATCGTCGTCGTAGAGCGGCGCGAATTGCGACGGCGCTTCCGCCAGCGCCACGACCACTTTCGCCAGGTCTTCGGCGCCTTTGCCGCCATCGGCGTGGTGCGTGCAAACGACCGCCTCACAACCATGAGCTTTCGCGATCGCCGTCACCGCGGTCAGTTCGGCGCCGGTATCGGTCGGGAAGCGGTTGATCGCGACGACCGCCGGCAGCCCGAATTGCCGGACATTCTCGATATGCCGCACGAGATTGACCCCGCCGCGCTTCACAGCGTCGATGTCCTCGGTGCTCAGGTCGGCCTTCGCCACCCCCCCGTTCATCTTGAGCGCGCGCACGGTCGCGACGATCACGGCGGCGGCGGGCTTCAAATCGGCCTGACGACACTTGATGTCGAAAAACTTCTCCGCGCCCAGGTCCGCCCCGAACCCCGCTTCGGTGACGACATAGTCGGCCAGCCCCAGCGCCGTGCGCGTCGCGATCACCGAGTTGCAGCCGTGCGCGATATTGGCGAACGGCCCGCCATGGACCAGTGCTGGATTGCCCTCCAGAGTCTGCACCAGATTGGGTTTGATCGCTTCCGCCAGCAATACCGCCATGGCGCCATCGGCCTTCAAGTCCTTGGCGGTGATCGGTTTCCTGTCGCGCGAATAGGCGACGACGATGCGCCCGAGCCGCGCCTCCAGATCCTCCAGATCTTCCGCCAGACACAGGATCGCCATCACTTCGCTCGCAACGGTGATGTCGAACCCGCTTTCGCGCGGATACCCGTTGGCTGGCCCGCCGAGCGACTGCGCGATGTCGCGAAGCGCGCGATCGTTCATGTCGAGCACGCGCCGCCAAACGATCCGTCGCACGTCGATGTCGAGTTCGTTGCCCCAATGGACATGATTGTCGATCATCGCCGCGAGCAGGTTGTGCGCCGACGTGATCGCATGGAAATCGCCGGTGAAGTGGAGGTTGATGTCCTCCATCGGCGCAACCTGCGCATAACCGCCGCCGGTCGCGCCGCCCTTGGTGCCGAAGCAGGGGCCGAGACTGGGCTCGCGCAAGGCCAGCATCGTCTTCTTGCCGATCCGGTGGAGCGCGTCGGCGAGCCCGACCGAGGTGGTCGACTTGCCTTCGCCGGCAGGCGTCGGGCTGATCGCGGTGACGAGGATCAACCTGCCAAGATCGCGCGGGACGGGAAGGTGCTTACGAATCAGCTTCGCCTTGAACCAGCCATAGGGTTCGACGGCGTTCGCCGGGATACCGGCCCGGTCGGCGATCGCCTGGATCGGTTGGAGCGTCGCGGCGCGGGAGATGTCGATATCGGACAACATGAGCCCGTCCGTAACGCCGCCCGCGCGGGCGGCAAGCTCGGCGGAAAAATCCTGCTGTCCTATGCCGATCGTTCGATCTACGTTCTCCGCATGGCCATTCCAACTCTAATTCACGCGCGCCGGCGAAGCTGCGACGCCATCGTCAATTTCGGGCGAACGACGCGATGATCGCTATCGTCCTTGCCGCGCTCCTCGCCCCCGTCGCCGGGTTTGTGATCGGCTGGCTGGCGGCGTCGCGCCAGGGCGCGGGAGAATTGGCCGCGGCGCGGGTGCACATCGGACAGCACGACATGACGCGAAAGGTGCTCGCCGAGGTCACGAGCGAGCGCGACGAAGCAATGCGCGCGCTCGACTCGCACCGTGCGGCAACGTCCGAACGCGAAAGGGCCTTTGAGGCGCGAATGGCCGAACTGATCGCGGCGAAGGATGCGATGGCCAGCCAGTTCGCCGAAGTCGGGCAAAAATTGCTCGACGAGGCGCAGGCGAAGTTCCTGCAGCGCGCCGACGAACGGTTCCGGGAATCGGAGACGGCAAGCGGCCAGAATCTAAGGGCGTTGCTGCAACCTGTTCACGAGCGGCTCGAACGTTATGAACAGGGCGTGGCGAAGGTCGAAGCCGAGCGCCGCGATGCGTTCGGCGACCTGAAGGGACAGATCGAATCGATGCGCGCCGGCAGCGAATCGGTGCGCGCCGAAGCTTCGAAGCTGGTCAACGCGCTGCGCAATGCGCCCAAGGCGCGGGGTCGCTGGGGCGAGCAGCAGTTGCGCAACGTGCTCGAAAGCTGCGGGTTGTCCCAGCATGCGGATTTCCAGGCCGAGGTCAGCGTGACGGACGGCGAAGGCGGGCGTCTGCGCCCGGACGTGATCATACATGTCCCGGGCGGGGACTCGCTCGTCGTCGACGCCCAGGTGGCAGTGGACGGTTCTCAGGCGGGCTTGGGGGCGGTGGACGACGCTGCACGGGCGGCCGGCCTCGACAGACACGTTGCGTCGATGCGTGCGCACATCAACGCGATTGGGAACAAGGCGTACTGGGCGCAATTTCCGAACGCGCCCGA
>JAFEEZ010000185.1 GCA_018240825.1 Pseudomonadota bacterium
CGCCGCGGCCAATCTTGATCGAGGGTGCGTCTTGTTGTTTCCTTACCGTCCGGCGAATCCCGTCGTGAGGGGGCAGGTCCAGTGCGAGCATGAACGGCCATATGTCCGGCCCGGGCTTCAGCCTCGATCTCGAACTGGGCGACGTTCGAGTGCGGTCGAGTTCGCGCACGCTGGAATCCCCGACCGCAACGGTGACGCTCGAACAGATTGCCGACGCCTACTATGTCAGGGCCGGCAACACGCCGGTTCCGCTTCGACACACCGACGCCGATCTTTCGCTCAACGAGCAGCATCGCCGGTTGACCCAGATTCTGTTCACCCCGGTGTTTCGCGAGGTTCGCGGGGATCGCCGTTTCGTCAAAATCTGCGAGCGGATCGGCTTGCGCCAGCATTGGGACGACATCGGAGAGGAGCCGGACTTCCTCAATCCCGGCGCGGTCACGGACAGCACCAATCGTCAAAACGGCGCCGCCGTTTGAAAGAGCGCCGTCCGCGTTGCTATGGCGCGATGACAACCAGGTCGGGAATTGTTGCGATGCGGTGGGGGTTCCTTCTCGGCTTGTTCATCGCCTTTCCCGCCACGGCCCAAACCGCGCCGCCGCCCGCGCCCGCGCCGCCGCCCTGCCGCCGCGTCGCCGACGCGCCGAGCATCCGGATCGACCCCGCCGCCGCGGCGCGGCTCGCCGGGATCGGGCTCGACCGTGCCGGCGTGTTCGCGCGCATGGCGGAGACCGCGATCCCGGAAACGATGGGTTGCTGGGCGATGCCGACGGGCAATTTCGACAGCCAGCTGATCTCGGTCGGGATGGCGCAGTGGAATTTCGGCACGGGCAGCCTTCAACCAGTGCTGACTGCGTGGCGCGCGCAGTTCCGGCGCAAGCACGACTTCAAGCGCGCGCGCGACGCGCTGGCGCCGACCTATGGCAAATTGTTGTTCTCGAAAAAGTGTCGGGCAATCCCGATCGCCAACAAATGCCGCGCCGCGATCCTGGCGGCGGAAGACGAGAAGGGGCGGCTGAACCCCGTGCTCGCCGCCGAGTTGACCGCGTTGTTCGAAAGCGACGTAATGCTTCAGGTCCAGACCGACGCTTATGTCGCCTTGCTCGACAAGGTGCGGCTGGACCTTCTGCGTGTTTTCCCCGCCGGGCCGATAACGCTGCGCAAGGTGCGCTGGGCGATCGACACGCGGGTGCAGCAAGGTTTCCTGCCCGCCGACGAGGATATCGCGCGGCTGCGCGCCAAACTGGCGGCAATGCCCGGGGCGGAGCGCTGGCCGCGGCTGCGCGCGATCGTCGACTGGTACGGCGCGCTGGCCCGCACGATCGACCAGGACGGCATATCGCGCGACGCGCCGTGGAACGTCGCGGCGTGGAATTGCCTGATCGACGCCGGCCGTATCGATCCCGAACAGTACGAGTTGATGAGCCTGACGTTTCTCAGGAGCCGCACCGCGATCGGCAATTCGGGCCGCTGGCAAGCGCTGGCGTTCGAGCGCCGCGCCAAGATCGTGCTCGGCGTCGGCAGCGTCAGCGGCGTGCGTGACGGTGAGTGCATCGCGCGATGAGAATGGCGGCTTGATCCGATCCGGATCAACAACGTTTCAGCCGATCGCGGCGCCAGTGCGATGATCGAGGCGTTGCGCGACGCGGTGGCCGTGCTCCGATCCCGGATTGCCGTGTAAACCAGGTTAAAGCGCTTTATCGGCAAGGCGTTATCTTGAAACCGCATCGGGCAGAGAAATCTGTGGAGCGGGAATGCCGACGATCGAGGAACGCGAGCGTTACGCCCGGCGCGCGATGGAATTGCGGGCGATGGCGGACACGGTCCGCGACTCGGACATCAGGCGAACGATCGAAGAGATGGTGGCGAGTTACGACAAGCTGGTCGAAGAAGCCGACCGGATCGCTTGCATGAGGGCGAACGTTCCCGCGAGCTTACGCGACTAGCAACCGCGCACCTCCCCGCCGCGATGTCGTTTATCCAAGTCGTGTTTAGGCGAGCACAGGACAAGCGTGGCGTCCTGAACGATCATGAAAGCCCGACTGGCCCCCGTGATCGAGGTTGGCGCGTTATTCCGCTCAACGGGAGATGAAGCGGCGCAGCAGTTGCGCATCCGCGGTCAAGGGAGACGATCATGCTCAAACGCTATGCTTATGCCTGGCTGACGCTGGGCTTTTTCGCGGTGTCGCTGGCGCTGCACTGGTTCTTCGGATGGCGAGCGTACCTCGCCGAGGCGGCCGAGCATGGCCAGGCCGCGCAGACCGCCGATTATCTCAACCAGATGCTGCGCGATACGTTCGAGAACTGGCAATCGGAATTCCTGCAGTTGCTGTGGCAGGTGGTGGGGCTGGCCTATTTCCTCTATGTCGGATCGCCTTCGTCGAAGGAAAATGACGACCGGCTCGAGGCCAAGGTCGACGAGTTGATCAAGCTACACGGCGGCACGAACGGCGACGCGATCATCGCCGATATCGACCGCCGGTTCCTGCGCCGCGGCGGCCATGCCGGCCCGCACGGCGCGGACGACCACGAATAATGTGCGCCCGGCTCAGCCGGACCAGCCGCGTTCGTTTGTCGGGCGCGTGTCGGCGGACATGCTTTCGCGGAGCAGCGTCAGGCCCCATTTCTGGCGCTCGGCGTCGCGGCCGGCGACCGCATCCTCGGGCACCCAGAGGTCATATTCGCGCATGTGCGCGTCGGCGGCGGTGAGCAACACGCAGATGTCGGTCGCCACCCCGGTCAGCACCAGCGAAGAGACGCCGAGCCTGGGCAGCAGCGCCGGCAGCACGGTCGCGTAGAAGCCTGACGCTTCCGGCTTGATGACGAAATAATCGTCGTCGGCAGGGGCGATGGCGCGCGCAATCGCGCCGCCGCGCGCCTCGTCCCGGCTCAACCACGCAATCAGGGCGGCGCGTTCGTCGCTCCAGCGATTGTAATTGTCGTTGACGTAGATGACCGACGATCCCGCCGCGCGCGCCGTCTTGCGCAGCCCGTTGATCGGCTCGACGATTGCGGATGTCGCCTCGATCAGCGTGTCCGCGCCGTCAAAATCGAACGCGTTGAGCATGTCGATGATCAAAAGCGCGGTGGAATTGGTCATGACGAGTCCCTGAGTGTGCGCTTCGGCGTGTAACCCATGCCGAGCCGCCCGAGTTCAAAACCCTGATGCAAATCAACACGAAATTATTGGCCCGTGATGCACCCACAGGGCGCGCGGAGCGTTCATGCCGCACGCCGGGCGTAGCCCCTTTCGCGTCCGGCGGACCCTATTTTACGCAACGCATCAGGAGGCCATGATGGGCTTGTTCAGCAAGGATATCGAGACGTTCGACGATCTCTTTCTGCACCAGTTGCAGGACATCTATTATGCCGAGCAGCAGATCACCAAATCGCTGCCGACCATGATCGAAAAGGCGACCGATCCCGCGCTGAAGCAGGGATTCGAAACGCACCTGGAGGAGACCGAGGGCCAGATCGCGCGGCTCGAACGCATATTCGGCATGATCGACGAGGAAGCCAGGGGCGCCAGCTGCCCCGCGATCGACGGCATCGTCAAGGAAGCCAACGAAGTCGCCGGGGACATCGCCGACAAGGCGGTGCTCGACGCGGCGCTGATTGCGGCGGCGCAGGCCGTCGAGCATTACGAGATCACGCGTTACGGCACGCTGATCGCGTGGTCCAACCAACTCGGCAAGAGCGAGATCGCGGCGATTCTGCAGGAAACGCTCGATGAGGAATACGCCACCGATGACAAGCTGACGCAGATGGCGATCGGTCGCGACAATGCGAAGGCGGCGGCGGTGACGGAGACCGA
>JAFEEZ010000186.1 GCA_018240825.1 Pseudomonadota bacterium
AAGCGGCGAGCCGCACCTCGCTCGACCTGCCGGGCAATCAGCAAGCGCTGTTGGAGGAACGCAAGAAGATCGGCAAGCCTGTCGTGCTCGTCTTGCTGTCGGTGCGGCCCAAGGCGATCGAATTGGGCCGCCCCGACAGCAAGACGAGCACGACCGGCTTGCCGATCTTCTTGAGTTCCTCCAACAGCGCTTGCTGATTGCCCGGCAGGTCGAGCGAGGTGCGGCTCGCCGCTTCTCCGGTGTAGTCGTAATTTTCGCCCATCACCGCGATCACCACGTCCGCGTCGCGCGCGACCGCCAGCGCTTCGGCGAAACCATCGGTCTTGCCGGCGTCCGCGAACCGGTAACTTGCGCCCTTGGCATAGCTCACGGCGGCGCCGCGCGCGCGCGCGCGGATCCCCTCCAGCACCGTGACCGCGCCGTTGCGGTCGCCCTGCCCCGCCCAACTACCGATCATGTCCGGCTTGCTGTCGGCCAGCGGGCCGATCACCGCAATCTTTTGCGCCGACGCGACCAACGGAAGCGCGCCGTCATTCTTCAGCAGCACCATCGACTTGCGCGCCACGTCCCGCGCCGCGGCCATGAACGCGGGTGTCATCACGCGAGTCTTTTCCCGCGTCTCGTCACTGAAGCGGTAGGGGTCGTCGAACAGCCCTAGCCGGTACTTCATTTGCAGGATCGAACGGACGGCGGCGTCGATCCGCGCCATCGGCACTCTGCCCTCGGTGACCGATTTGGCCAGATACTTCATGAACACCGCGCCCTGCATGTCCATGTCGACGCCGGCGTTGATCGCCTGTTCGCCGGCCTGCGCTTCGTCTTTCGCATAGCCGTGCGCAACCATTTCGTTGATCGACGTGAAATCGGTAACCACGAATCCCTTGAAGCCCCATTCGTCGCGCAGGATGTCCGTGAGCAGATATTTGTTGCCGCTCGCGGGCACCCCGTTCAGGTCGTTGAAGGCTGTCATGAAAGTGGCCGCGCCGGCGTCGAGCGCCGCCTTGAACGGGGGCAGATAGGTGTCGCGCAGCTCGCGATCGGACATGTCGGTCGTGTTATAGTCGCGTCCCGCCTGCGCCGCGCCATAAGCGGCGAAATGCTTCGCCGTGGCGATCAGGCTGTCGGTCTCGCCGATCCCCTTGCCCTGAAACCCCTTCACCCGCGCCTCGGCGATCCGGCTGCCGAGATAGACGTCCTCGCCCGCGCCCTCCGAAACACGGCCCCAGCGCGGATCGCGCGCGATGTCCACCATGGGGGCAAAGGTCCAGTGCAATCCCTCCGCCGATGCTTCGATCGCCGATATGCGGGCGGCCAGTTCGATCGCGGCCATGTCCCACGACGCCGATTCGCCGAGCGAAATCGGGAAGATCGTCCGATAGCCGTGAATCACGTCGTAGCCGAAGAGCAACGGTATCTTCAGCCGGGTTCCTTCGACCGCCAGTCGTTGCAGTTCGCGCGTATATTTCACCGAATGGGCGTTGAAGATCGCGCCGACGCGGCCGGCCGCCACGTCGTCCCTGTACCCCTTGCGCAGGGTGGGACCGGTCGACACCCAATCGCTGGTGAGAAGGGTCAGTTGGCCGATCTTCTCCTCCAGCGTCATTTTCGCCATCAGATCGGCGATGAACCGGTTCATCTTCGGGTCCGGCCGGGTCCAGGCGGGCCCCGACGCCGCTGCGGCACTCCGGCCAGTCTGCGCAGGCAGCGCCGTCATCGGCGCGGCGGTCGCCAGCAGCAGTCCAAACAGGGCCAGGCAGGAATTGAACCGGGTCATCAGGCAATGCTCTCCCTTGTCGTCGCGTGGCGGCGGGACGTTCGCGAAAAATCGGCGCCGGGCCGACCCGGCAGCCCGCGCGATCCTTGACCGGCATCCGCTTCAACGGTCTATACAGGCTTCGTGAAACCGGTTACAACGAAAATGAACCGGCTAGGCATCCGCCATGCGCGACAGGGCTCAACGATGGGCCGCGCGATGGAGCGCCGACGATAATTGGGGGAGGATATAACGTGATTGCAGTGCATCAGACGAAGCGAATCGTCGGGCGTGGTTCCCGCTTGCGTACGGCCGCGGCGGCATTGGCGTGGAGCAGCGCCCCGCTCGTGCTTGCGATGGCGACCGCGACGCCGGCGCATGCGCAGGTCAGCACCGCGTCGCTCCGCGGGCGGATCGCTGCCCCGCAGGGAGCGATGCCGACCCAAATCGTCGCCATCAACGTCGACAGCGGCATTCGGCGCACCGCCGCGGTAAGCGCCGACGGGACGTACAACTTTCCCGTGCTCGACATCGGAACCTATCGCCTGGAAGTGACCGGCCCGACGGGAACGCGGTCGACCGACGAGTTCACGCTGACCGTCGGTCAGGTTGCGACGTTCGATTTCGATATGGCCGCTACGGCCGCGCCAACGGCCGAAGGCGCTCCGACCGCGGCCAATGACATCATCGTCACGGGCAATCGCATCAAGTCGATGCAGGGCGGCGAAGTCGGCACGACGATCACCCGCCGGTTGATCGAGCAACTCCCGCAGAACAACCGCAATTTCATGGCGTTCGCCGACCTGGCGCCAGGCGTGCAGTTCATCACCAATGGCTCTGACCAGTCGCGGCTGCAGGGCGGCGCGCAGAATTCGAACACCGTCAACATCTTCATCGACGGCGTCAGCCGCAAGGACTATGTCCTCAAGAACGGCGTGACCGGCCAGGATTCGACCCAGGGCAACCCCTTCCCGCAGGCGGCGATCGCCGAATACCGGGTGATCAGCTCAAACTACAAGGCCGAGTTCGATCAGGTCAGTTCGGTCGCGATCACTGCCGTGACGAAGTCCGGCACCAACGAATTCCACGGCTCGGGCTTCATCGACTTCACCAACCAGGATCTCCGCGACAAGCGGCCCGTCGAACTGTTCCCGGTCAGCATCCCGAAGGTGCGCAGCAAGGATTTGCAGTTCGGCGGGACGCTCGGCGGGCCGATCGTCAAGGATCTGCTGCACTTCTTCATCACTTATGAAGGCAAGCGCCGCGTCAATCCGCGCGACGTGACGATCCCTGCGAACCTGGCCACGGCGCTGCCGCTGGTGCCGGCCAGCCTCGCGGCGAACTACGGGTCGTTCAACGAAACGTTCAACGAGAACCTGTTCTTCGGCAAGATCAACTTCGCGCCGACGCCAAAGGATCTGTTCGAGTTTTCGGGCCAATATCGCGACGAATCGGGCGAGCAGTTCAATAGCGGTTTCCTGGCCTATGAGACGCGCACGATCGCGAAGGTCGAGGAAATCCGCGGGCTGGCGCGTTGGCAGCATTCCGAGGATACATGGATCAACGATTTCAAGATCGCCTATGAAGACGTGAAGTGGAATCCCAGCCCGGCGCTTCAGGCGTTGCGGAACGTCTATCGCGTGCGGATTCCCAATCCGGCGAATCCGGCGGCCTTCCTTGACGGCAGTATTCTGGAGACCGGCGGGGGCACGAATTATCAGAACAAGGGCCAGAAGGGCTGGCAGTTTTCCGACGATTTCACCTATACCGCCTTGTCGGGCCACACGTTCAAGGCCGGCCTAAAGGCCA
>JAFEEZ010000187.1 GCA_018240825.1 Pseudomonadota bacterium
CAGAGGGCAGGGGCGGGAGGTTCAACAGGAAATGCTGACGAAGTCGTTACGGGTCAGTTTCACCAGCGCAATTGACCGGCGCGGGTTTTTGGCTACTTCTGACCCTTCCATGCCTTCCAAATCCCCCCGTCGCAAAACCGCCGTGCGCCCGCCGCGCGTGATGGCGGGGACCGTGTACATTACCCGGCAGGTGCATTTCAACTCCGCGCACCGCCTCTACAATCCCACCAAGAGCCTCAAGTGGAACCAGGCCCAGTACGGCCTCTGCACCAACCCTCACTGGCACGGCCACAACTACGTGCTCGAGGTCACGCTCAAGGGTCAGCCCGACCCCGTCACCGGCTACATCATCGACCTGAGCGAGCTGAAGAAAATCCTGCACCAGGCCGTCGTGGACAAGTGCGACCACCGCAACCTCAACGAGGAAGTCCCTTTCCTGCGCGACATCATCCCCTCCACGGAAAACCTCACCATCGCCTTCTGGAACCAGATCGCCCCGCACATCAAGGCGGGCCAGCTGCACTGCGTGCGGCTCTACGAGACGCCGCGCAACTACGCCGAATACTTTGGACCCGACGCCAGCTAAGTCCGCCGCCCCCGCGACGGGCCTACGGTTATCGTCACAACCGCCTGGCCGCCACCCGAACAAAAACGATATGAAAAAGAAACAGATGTACCTCCACCGCTCGGCGGATGGGGCCGAACCGAAGATCAAGCGCGGCTACGACCGGAAATTCCGCGCCACCGCCGCGTACCGGGAGACCCTGCCCGACATGATGGAGGCCGCGCACGACGCCATCCAGGGGGCCAACGTGCCGATCCAGCAGGTCGGCATCCACAATTTTAAGCTGCCGCTCAAGTACCGCACGAAGGAGGGCAAGACGCACGTGTTGGAGACCAGCGTGACCGGCACCGTGTCGCTCGAGGCCGAGCTGAAGGGCATCAACATGAGCCGCATCATGCGGACCTTCTACGAGCACAAGGACGAGGTCACCACCGGCGAGTGGATGGGCCGCATCCTGAAGAGCTACCTCCGCAACGTGCAGAGCAAGGATGCGCGGCTGAAGATCGCGTTCTCCTACCCAATGATCCGCGAGAGCCTGCGCAGCGGATTGCACGGCTACCAGTTCTACAACGTGGCCTTCGAGGGCGTGATGACGCGTGACGGCCGCTACCGGCGCTTCATCCACTTCGACTTCGTGTACTCATCGGCCTGCCCCTGCTCCGCGGAGCTCAACGAGCACGCGCGCGACCAGCGCGGCGCCTACGGCGTGCCGCACTCGCAGCGCAGCAAGGCCCGCGTGACCATCGAGGAGGCCGAGGGCAAAAAAATCTGGATCGAGGACGTGCACGCGCTCTGCCTGCGCGCCCTCCAGACCGAGACGCAGGTGATGGTGAAGCGCGAGGACGAGCAGGCGTTTGCCGAGCTCAACGGCGCGTACCTGAAGTTCGTCGAGGACGCCGCGCGCCTGCTCTACAAGGAGTTCGACGCGGACAAGCGCATCGCGGACTTCCGCATCGCGTGCTCGCACCTCGAGTCGCTGCACTCGCACGACGCGGTGAGCGTGATCTGCAAGGGCGTGAAGGGCGGCTTCAGCGCCGACTTCATGGACTTCGGCGCGCTGCTCTGCTGAGCGCCGGCCGCCGCGGGCGGCGAATGTGCTGGAACCGGGTTTTCATCTGTATCAGAAAATACGCATGTCATCCCGGTCCCCGCGCATTTTCCCTGCATGACCCTGCCCACCAGTCCGGAACAGAAGCTGAGGAGCCTGCCCGCCCCCGCGCGCGCGGCGTATCAAAGGTTCAAGGACAATGGCGATCCGGCGGCGCTGGACGAGGTGATCATGGCCATTTTGGCCGACTTTATCCCGCGGGCGCAGGCGGGGTTGCTGGCGACAGCGACGGGCGAAAGCCGGCTGATCGAGGACCTGGGCTTTGATTCGCTGGCGATCACCGAGGTCGTGTTCTTCACGGAGGACCTCTTCGGGATCAGCATCGGCAACCAGGAGCTGGTGCAGATCCGCACGCTCGATGAGCTGCGGCAGTTCGTGCGGAAGAAGATTTCGGAACGGCCGGCGGCCTGAAGCTGTCCGCATGGCGATGCCCGTCATCACCGGCCTCGGGTTCATCACCAGCATCGGCAACGACCGGGCCGCGGTCCTCCGCAGCCTGCGCGAGCTGCGCCACGGCTTCGAGCCGGTGCGGTTTTTCGACAACCCCAATATCGCGGTGAAGGTGGCGGGGACGGTGAAGGGTTTCGAGTTTCCCACGCCAAGCTGGCGCGACTGGCGCTGGCCGGAGCGGTTCACCGTCGACCGCGAGCTGGTGCGTGGGCTCGCGCCGCACGGGGTCTATGCCGTGTGCGCGGTGGAGCAGGCCCTCTCTGATGCAGGGCTCACGGCGGCGGAGCTGGCGGGGGGCGGCACGGGGTTGTTCTGCGCCTCGGCGGGCTCGCCGCTGCTGATGGGGCACTTCATGCAACAGATGAATGAGGCGAGGGGCGAGCGCGGCAACCCGCTGGGCATCGTCTCATCCATCGCGGGCACGCTGAACTTCAACCTCGCCGCGCACTATAAGATATCCGGCGCGGTCTGCGGTTTTGTCTCGGCCTGTGCCTCCTCGAGCCACGCGCTGGGCTATGCGATGGACGAGATCCGGCTCGGCCGACAGCAGCGCATGCTGGTGGTCGGCGCGGAGGACATGACGGCGGAGAGCATTGTGCCTTTCGCTGGGATGCGAGCTCTCTCGACCAATCCTGATCCGGCCACGGCCTCGCGGCCCTTCGACCGGAAGCGCGACGGCTTTGTGGGCACAGGCGGCGCAGTGGCTCTGATCGTCGAATCGGCCGAGCTGGCCCGCGCCCGCGGGGCGAAACCCTACGCCGAGCTCGTTGGCTGGGGCCAGGCCGGCGACGGCCACAGTGTGGCGATCTCTCACCCCGAGGGCGCGGGCCTGCGCGAGGCGATGCGGCGCACGCTGGCCGACGCGGGCGTGGCGCCCGGCGCGGTGAATTATGTGAATGCCCATGCGACCTCCACCCCGGCGGGCGATCGCTCGGAGGCGCTGGCGCTGCAGGCGGTCTTCACCGCCGCGGGGGCGCGGCCCCGCATCAGCAGCACCAAGGCGCTGACCGGCCACGGCCTCTCGCTGGCGGGTGCGATGGAGGCGGCGTTCTGCGCGCTGGCGATCCGCGAAGGCTTCATCCCCGGTGCGGCGCACCTGACCGAGCCTGATGCCGCCTGCGACGGACTCGACCTGCCTCGCACCTCGCTTGACGAGGCTCCGGCGCTGGTGCTCAACAACAGCAGCGGCTTCGGCGGCAGCAACGTCTGCCACCTCCTGCGCCGGGCCGTCTGATCCAAATCATCTTTTCTCCCTGCATGCCCGAACCGACGCCGCTCCGACTCAAGCAACTCATCATCGCCACCCTCAAGCTGGAGGGTACGCAGCCGGAGGACATCCCGGACGATGAGCCGCTGATCGGGTCGCCGCGCTTTGGCTTCGACTCGATC
>JAFEEZ010000188.1 GCA_018240825.1 Pseudomonadota bacterium
CCAAGGACAATGCCGGGCTGCGGCTGGCGATCGACTATGCCCCGCTGCTGGTGTTCGTCGCGATCACCTTCTTCGCGCCCAGCGGCCCGCTGCGGAGCATCGTCGCGACTGTCACCAACGGCCTTGACGGGATGGAAGCGGCGAAGGCGCTCGTCATCGCCCGCGTGCTCGTCGCGACGACTGCCTTCATGGTGACGACGGTGATCGCGATGGTGGTATCGCAGATCAAGCTCGGCTCGATTTCGCCAATGCTGTGGATTTCGGGCGCGCTGGTCGTCGTGTTCGGCGGGCTGACGGTCTATTTCCACGACCCGAGCTTCATTAAGATGAAGCCGACCTTCGTGTACCTGCTGTTCTCCGGCACGCTCGCGTTCGGACTGATGACGGGCCGCCCGTTGCTCGAACAATTGCTCGGCGCGGCCTATCCGGGGTTGAGCGCCGAAGGGTGGCGCAAGGTCACGCGCAACTGGGCGCTGTTCTTCCTGTTCATGGCGGCGCTCAACGAGTTCGTGTGGCGCGTGACGGCGCCCAATGCGGGCGACCCGATTACCTTCTGGGCCGGGTTCAAGCTGTGGGGCGCGATTCCGCTGACGATGCTGTTCGCATTCGCCAACGTGCCGATGATGCTGAAACACGGCCTGATGGCCGAAACCGGCAACGACGCCGCCGACGCGGCGATCAAGGAATTGCCGCCGGAATAAGATTCCCTCTCCCGGTGGGAGAGGAGGGAGCCGGTAAAGTCGGCGGAAGGGTGACGGCGGCCGATAACGGATCGCACCTTGCCTCACCCCCTCGCTGCTGCGCAGTTCGACTCTCCCATAGGAGAGGGTTCCAAGGTCACAAAGGTCACACTAGCGCGGTGTCACCGCGTGCCGCGCTCCTGACGTAGGAACCCAGGATCGTACAGTCAACGCGGCTCCGGGCTCCTGCTTTCGCGGGAGCACAATGATGGTGGCGTTACGATGTCAAAGAGCCTGGCAAGGCTGACGCACGAAATCCTACATTGCACGCTGATTCCTGTGAATGACACGCCTGCTCAACGCGTTACATACAAACCGGCCCGTAAGTCCCGGAAATCTCGATGATGCGATCACCGACCGCCTGCCAACGGATCGACCAGACTTTATCCCCGCATCCAATGAAACGGTGCAGGTCCGCCGACGACAAGTCGCCCGGGCGCATGTCAATGACAAATCCCTGCTGCCGCAAATCCATGAGCAACCGCTGTTGGGAACTGCCCAGCGGATAGCGCTGTGTCACTCGTTTCTTGAACTGCGCATCACCCACAGTGAACGTTCGATCCATCCCCCGCGCAATCGGCGGGAGCGACCAGTCGGACGCCTGCCAAACTACCCAGCCGACGACACTAACGACGAGTAACCCTGCTAGCGCTAGTGCTACAAGACAACCGCGCCGCACCACTACGGGTGAAGTCAGCCAACCGCCTCCTCATACCGCCGCCCGGCCTCGTCCCAGTTCACCACGTCCCACCACGCCTTGAGATAGCCCGGCCGGTCGTTGCGATAGGTCAGGTAATAGGCATGTTCCCACACGTCGTTGCCCAGGACCGGGGTGCCCTTGTCCTTGGCGTCGTCCATCAGCGGGTTGTCCTGATTGGGGGTCGAGGTGACCTTCAGCGCGCCCGAGGAGTCGGTGATGACCCACGCCCAGCCCGACCCGAACTGGCCGGCGCCCTTGGTGTTGAAATCTTCCTTGAGCTTGTCGAGGCCGCCATACGCGTCGATCGCGGCCTTCAGCTTCCCCGACGGCTGGGTCGAGCCCTTGGGCGCCATGATCTTCCAGAAGAAATCATGGTTCCAATACCCGCCGCCATTGTTGCGCACGAGCGGCGGCAGCGACGAGATCTGCCCGAGGATTTCCTCGATCGACTTGCCTTCCAGCTTGGGGTCGGCCGCGACGCCCTCGTTGAGCTTGGCGGTGTACGCGGCATGATGCTTGTCATGGTGGAACTTCATCGTCTCTTCGCTGATGACGGGTTCCAGCGCGTCATAGGCGTAGGGCAGCGGGGGGAGCTCAAAAGCCATCGGGCTTCTCCTTCGTGGGGCCATGATCGGGGTTCGCAGAGGCAAACGCCGGTGCCCTCCAAATGGGTCCGACCCCTTCGTTGCGCAAGCGATTCCATCGCGACCGGCACAAAAAGGGCGCCGTCCGCTCCCCCGCGAACGACGCCCTTTCGCGCCCCCTCTGCGAAAACGCCCTTCCATTCGGACCGTCGCGGGAATGAATCCCGCGACGCCGGCCAGTCGCGGTCTCGCAGTTAGCTCGCGCTAACTGCGCGCCGCTTGGGCTTACCCGACCCCCAGCGAGCAGGCCTCCAGCCCGACCAGCGCATCCGACAGCGAATCGAGCTTGAGGCTTTCGACCACGGTGTCGCCGTCCATGATCCCCATCAGGCGGTTCTTGCCCATGTCGGCAAGAAAGGTCTTGCCAGAAACCGCGAACTTGTAGCCCGATCCCAAGTCCGGGAACTTGATGCCCTTGAAATTGACCGTGCCCCAGCCCTTGTCGATCGCGTCCCCGTTCACGAAATAGAGCTGAAACTTGTAGCTGCCGCCGTCGACGACGCCCTTCAACTGACCGTCGACCACCGAAACGCGCGCGGTGTCCTCCTTCGGATAATAGGCGATGCGCAGGATGGTGTCGCCGGCGTACGACCGCAGCAACGCGCAATTGTCGTCGTTCTTGTAGAGATCCCAGCCGCCGTCATATTTCTTGACCGGACCGTCGGAACCGGCGGGCATTGTCCCCATCGCCAGACCCAGCAACGCAACCCAACTCAACATCTTCCCCCGCCCCGTTGACGCCAGACAGAGCGGCAAAATGCCGCATGGGCGCGCCGGCGTATTGGATATTTTGGTCAGCCGCCGGGTAGCAGGTCGTGCCGCCGCAAGGCATGGCGTAGCTGGTCGTAGCTAAGCCCGAGCGCATCGGCGGTGTGGCGCTGGTTGAAACGATTTGCGGCGAGCGCCTTTGCCAGCACATCGCGTTCGAAGCGGGCGACGCGCGACTTGAAATCGGTCGGCTCGGGCTCGGTCGGACCCGCGGAGGGCGTCGAAGGCATGGCGGGAATTGGCGCGGGCGTCGGCGTGTCGCCGGCGCCGGGCCGGTGGGGCGATTGGAAGGGGTCGAATTCGATCAGCGCGATCGGGCCCGGCTGCTCCCAGCGATACACCGCGCGCTCGACGACGTTCCGCAATTCGCGGACGTTGCCCGGCCATTGATAGTCGATCAGCGCATCGATCGCCTCGGGCGAAAAGCCTTCCCAGTCGCGCTCCATTTCCGCCGCCATGCGCCGCCCGAAATGGTCGGCGAGCACCCCGACATCGCCGGGCCGCGCGCGCAGCGGCGGCAGCGTCACGACCTCGAAGCTCAGCCGGTCGAGCAGGTCGGCGCGGAACTGGTTACGCTCGACCTTATCGGGCAGATGCTCGTTGGTCGCGGCCACGATGCGGACATCGACCCGTACCGGGTGCGACGCGCCGATTCGCGTCACCTCGCCATATTCGACCGCACGCAGCAGCCGTTCCTGC
>JAFEEZ010000189.1 GCA_018240825.1 Pseudomonadota bacterium
GCGCGACCTATGCCGATCTGCTCGCGCAAGGGCTCGTCGTCGGACGCGATTATGCCGAGGCGTATCGCGCCGCCAAGCACCGCGCTGGGGCGGTCGACTTCGACGATCTGATCCGCGCGACCGTCGATCTGCTCGGCCAGCCCGGCATGGGCGACTGGGTGCGCTACAAGCTCGACCAGGCGACCGACCATGTGCTGATCGACGAAGCGCAGGACACCAACCTCAAGCAGTGGCAGATCGTCAACGCCGTGGCGGAGGACTTCTTCGCCGGCGTGGGCGCGAAGGACCGCAAGGTGCGCACGCTGTTCACGGTCGGCGATCACAAGCAGGCGATCTTCGGGTTCCAGGGCACTGATCCGATCTTCTTCAGCGCCGCCGAGCAGTCGTTCCGCGAGCGCGCGAAGGTGGCGAGCGATCTGCCCGAGGTCGATCCGGTCCCGTTCGAGCAATTATCGCTGACCGCGTCGTTCCGCTCGACAGCGCCGATCCTCGAATTCGTCGACGCCGCGATCGACGTGCTGCCCGACCCCGGGCTCGGCGCGGTCAACCTGGAAAAGCATGCGAGTAAGGTTGCGGGGCCGGGCCAGGTCAACCTGTGGTCGCCGACGCTTGCCGGCGAGGGCGACGACGATGGCGAGGAGGGTTGGGCGCCCGACGCCGTCCGCGCGCACGCGACGCGGATCGCACGGCAGGTCAAGGCGTGGATCGACCAAGGCGTCATGCTGGAAAGCAAAGGCCGGCCGCTGCGCCCTGAGGACGTGATGATCCTGGTCAAGCGGCGCGGCGAACTCGCGTCGCTGATCGTCGCGCGGCTTTACGCGGAGGGCGTGCCGGTGGCGGGGGTCGACCGGCTCCGGCTGACCGCGCCGCTGGCGGTGCAGGATCTGCTCGCGGCGATCCGCTTCGTGCTGCAACCGCGCGACGACCTGTCGCTCGCCAGTCTGCTCGTCTCGCCGCTGATCGGCTGGAGCCAGGACGAGCTGATGCATGCCGCGATGAAACGGCGCGGCGGGCTGTGGCAGCATCTCCAGACGACCCAGCCGGCGGAGCGGATCGAGCCGCTGCTGTCGATGCTGCGGTGCGCCGACTTCACGACGCCCTATGTATTTCTGGAGGAATTGCTGACTGGGCCACTCGATGGCCGCCGCAAGCTGTTGCGGCGGCTGGGCCGGGAAGCGCGCGATCCGATCGACGAATTGCTCAACGCCGCGCTGGAGTTTGAACGCGTGGCCATCCCCTCGCTCCAACGTTTTCTCGACTGGTTCGACCGCGGCGATGTCGAGATCGTGCGCGACCCTTCGGCGCCGCTCGACGCGGTGCGGGTTTTGACGGCACATGGCGCGAAGGGATTGCAGGCCCCGCTGGTCATCCTGGCGGACGCCACCGCCGACCCCGAATCGCGTCCGCGATCGACGATGGAATGGGCGGTGGAGGAGGGCGTGAAGCTGCCGGTCTTCCGGCCCAGGAAGGATCAGCGTTCGGGGCCGCTGCCCGAGGCCATCGACGAAGCCGACCGGCGCGAACTCGCCGAACATTGGCGGCTGTTCTACGTCGCCGCGACTCGTGCGGAGGAGCGGCTGGAGATTGCCGGCGCACTCGGGCCGCGGGCGAATGGCGCGCCGTCAGAAAATAGCTGGTATTCCGTCGCCGATATTGCGCTCACGGCGCTGGGCGCCGGCGAGACGGCGATGGCGCGGCGATCGTTTGCGGGCCGGAATCCGCAATCGCCCGTCGCGCAATCGCTGACGACCGAGCCGGCGGCGGCGCGAATCGAATTGCCGCCATGGGTGCGCGAGCCTGCGCCGGTCGAGGCGCGGCCGCCGCGCCCGCTCGCGCCGTCGTCGATCGGCGACGACGACGTTGCCGATCCGCCGCCGACGCCCGCGATGCGCGCCGCCGCCGAACGCGGGCGGCTGATCCACGCGCTGTTCGAACGTCTGCCTGCGGTCGCGCCCGATGCTCGCGCCGCCGCGGCGGACAAATGGCTGGCGACCGCCGGGGGCGTCGGCGATCTCGCGATCCGCGACGACATCGCCGCGACCGTGTGCGACATCATAGGCGATCCCGCGCACGCTGCGTTGTTCGGCGCGGATTCGCTGGGGGAAGCGCCAATCTCGGCGGTCGTCCCGGGCGGGCGCGTTATCGCCGGCACGGTCGACCGCTTGCTGGTCGAACCCAATCGCGTGCGTGTGGTCGACTTCAAGACCGGGCGCCGGGTACCGTTTTCGATCGACGAAATACCCGAATTCCACCTGCGGCAAATGGCCGCCTATGCAGCGGCGCTCCGCGTTATCTTTCCTGGCCGCGCCGTCGAGGCGGCACTGCTTTATACGGTCGAGCCGCGGCTGTTCGATTTGCCATCCGAACTGCTCGACCGCCACAAGCCGGGCTTCGCGGCGGCGGAGCAAAGCTTGGCGCAAGGCCGTTGAGCGTGGCGAGCGCCGGCACTACATTTCGTAGCGAAGGAGATTTCAATGGGCACCGTGGCGATTACCGACGACAGCTTTCAGACCGACGTACTCAACGCCGACAAGCCCGTGCTGGTCGATTTCTGGGCCGAATGGTGCGGGCCCTGCAAGATGATCGGCCCGAGCCTGGAGGAAATCGCCGACGAGCTGGGCGATCAGGTGACGATCGCCAAGCTCAACATCGACGAGCATCCCGACGCCCCGGCCAGATACGGCGTGCGCGGCA